>JADZFP010000121.1 GCA_020849825.1 Saprospiraceae bacterium | reverse complement strand
ATTTTATCGTCGATATCCGCGAAGAGTTCGGCGACTATGTGATCGACAATTTCGTCGACGAATACATGGCCGGTCGCACGCCGAATCCATGCGTTCTTTGCAATACGCACATCAAATGGAACAGCCTGCTGCGCCGCGCCGATATGCTCGACTGCGAGTTTATCGCCACGGGCCACTACGGCATCATCAACGAACTCGACGGCCGCAAATACATCACAAGCGCCAAAGATCGCAGCAAAGACCAGTCGTACGTGCTCTGGGGGCTCAGTCAGGAGTGCCTGCACCGTACCCGCATGCCCCTGGGCGTATTTACCAAACCGGAGGTGCGCCAGATGGCTGCCGAACGCGGCTGGGACGACCTGAGCAAAAAAGCCGAGAGCTACGAAATCTGCTTCGTGCCCGACAACGACTACCGCGGCTTCCTGCGCCGCCGCGTGGATGGGCTGGTTGAGAAAGTCGCCGGGGGGCATTTCGTCGATGCCAGCGGCAAGGTGCTTGGCAAACACGAAGGCTATCCCTTTTATACCGTCGGGCAGCGCAAAGGCCTGGGCATTGCTCTTGGCGAACCCATGTTCGTGACCGAAATCCGGCCCGAAACCAACACCGTCGTGCTGGGCCGCGAAGAAGAACTGATCCGCAACCACATGATGGTCGGAAAGGTCAACCTCATGAAATATGCCTCCCTTCCCGGGAGCGGTCTGGATGTCGTCACCAAAGTGCGTTATCGCGACAATGGCACGTTCAGCACCCTGCACGCTGTCGGCAACGACGTCGAAGTCGTCTTCCACGCCAACGTCAAAGGCATCGCCCCCGGCCAGAGCGCTGTGTTCTACGAAGGCGACGACGTGGTGGGCGGCGGAATTATCCAGGGAGGGTTTTAGGGTTTTGGGTTTTGGGGGTTGGGTTTTGGGAAAAGGGTTGTTCCTGCCCCCGGGGAATGTTACGGATACAGGTATTGGTTGGAGATATATCACTGGCTGGCGCCGGGCAAAGCCCCTGTTTCCTGTCGCCTTATTTTGACTTTTAACAAATACAGGGACGGGTATTAAAAAAATCGAAAATTCTTTTCGCGGTATCAACAGGCTGCCTACATTAACCGCTCGAAGCAGATTTTTTAACCAAAACAACAACAACGATTGGTCATGCACTCTGCCCGTTTACATTAATGCCGGGACCCGAGCGCCGGTAGCAAGCAGAAAACCGGTGCGTCAGGCCATTGCCGGCGAGAATTCCCAGGATTTCCGCCCGCCGCCTGCCGCCGCCGTTATCGCCTGCCTGCTCCCCCTCGCCTCCTGGCCATCCGTTCACCAAAATCAGTTCTTTGCTCATGGCAGCCTACGACACCAGCAAGATCCGCAACGTCGTTCTGGTCGGACACTCCGGCAGCGGTAAAACGACGTTTGCCGAAACGATGCTTTACGAAGCCAAAGCCGTCACCCGCCGCGGTACCGTCGCAGATGGCAACACCGCCAGCGACTACGCCCCGCTCGAACAACAACGCGGCCACTCCCTCTTCACCGCTCTCCTCCATTGCAGCTGGAAAGACACCAAAATCAACATCCTCGACACCCCGGGGCTCGATGATTTTGTCGGCGAAGTGGTCACCGCACTCAAAGTGGCCGATACGGCCGTCATGATGCTCAATGCCAGGAGCGGAGTGGAGGTAGGCACCGAACTGATCTGGGAATACGTGGATAAATTCGATACCCCGACCATCTTCGTCATCAATCACCTCGATCACGAAAAAGCCGACTTCGAAATGACCCTCGAACAGGCCAAAAACCGCTTCGGCAGCCGCGTACTGCCCATGCAGTTTCCGGTCAACCAGGGCCCCGGTTTCAACGCTATCATCGATGCGCTGCGCATGGTCATGTACGTGTTCCCGGCCGAGGGCGGAAAACCGGAGAAAAAACCCATCCCGGCCGAACACCAGGCCCGCGCCGATGAAATGCACAACGCACTCGTAGAGGCCGCCGCTGAAAACGACGAGGGCCTCATGGAAAAATACTTTGAAAACGGTACCCTCGACGAGGAAGAACTCGCCAAAGGCCTCACCATCGGCCTGGCCCACCACCAGTTCTTTCCCGTCTTCTGCGCCTCGGGCCTCAAAGACATGGGTTCGGGCCGTATCATGGGTTTTATCCACGACATCTGCCCCAGCCCCGCCGACCGCCCCGCAGCCGCCCTCGCCGGCGGTGGTACCAAACCTTGCGACCCCGGCGCGCGGCCCTGCGTGTTTATTTTTAAAACGGTGAATGAGCCGAAAGTGGGCAACGTCTCCTATTTCAAAGTGTACTCCGGAACCATCAAAACCGGCGACGAACTCACCAATGCTTCCAACGGCACGGTCGAACGTTTTACCCAACTGTATGAATCCGAGGGCAAAACCCGCGATTCCGTCGACGAGCTCCGCGCCGGCGACATCGGTTGCACGGTGAAGCTGAAAAACTCGCACACCAACCAAACCCTCAATCCGAAAGGCTCCGAGGTGCGCATCGAACCCATCCACTTCCCGTCGCCGCGCATCCGAATGGCCGTGGTGCCGCCGAGCAAGGCCGATGTAGAAAAAATGGCCCACGCCCTGCACGGCATCCAGGAAGAAGACCCGACCCTGCTCGTGGAGCAAAGCATCGAGCTGAAACAGACGATCATCCAGGGCCAGGGCGAAATGCACCTCGATATCGTGCGCTACAAAGCCGAACAGAATTACGGCGTGCACCTCGAATTTATCGAGCCGCGCATCCCCTACCGCGAAACCATCACGAAAGAAGCCAATCAGGATTACCGCCACAAAAAGCAATCGGGCGGCGCCGGCCAGTTTGCCGAGGTGCACATGCGCATCGAGCCCTATTACGAAGGTATGCCCGATCCGGCCGGCCTCAACGTGCGCAACACCGAGGTGGAAGACCTCAAATGGGGCGGAAAATTCGTCTTTCTATGGTGTATCGTGGGCGGCACCATCGACGCCCGCTTCACCAATGCCATTAAAAAAGGCGTTATGTCGAAACTGGAAGAAGGACCGCTTACCGGCTCTTACTGCCGCGACATACGCGTGTCGGTCTACGACGGCAAAATGCACCCGGTCGACTCCAACGACATGGCCTTCCAGATCGCCTCTATGATGGCCTTCAAAGAGGGCTTCCTCAAATCGGCGCCACAATTGCTCGAACCCATCTACGAACTCGAAGTGATGTGCGATGCCGAGTTCATGGGCAACGTCATGGGCGACCTGCAAACCCGCCGCGCCATCATCCTCGGTATGGACTCGGAAGGGCACTACCAGGTCATCCGCGCGCGGGTGCCGTTGAAAGAACTGCACAAATACTCCTCCACCCTGCGCTCGCTTACCCAAGGCAAGGCCAAGTTCAGCCTCGCATTCTCGGAATATTCGGCCGTACCGGGCGATATCCAGAACAAACTCGCCAGCGAATACGCCAAACACCAGGCGGAAGCGCACGGGGAGCATTGATATGAGAAGTATTGAGTTGATATGAAACGCCGCCCGCCGTGCTGAGAAGTGCGGCGGGCGGTTTGTTGATACAGAGGATGGTCGTGATACCTCCGATACGTTCAACTGCTTCGCAGTCGTTATTGATTTTTGAAAAACAATACATTAACCATGTTTCGCACAGCCTCTCTGGTTATCGCCGGCCTCCTCCTGCTCGCGAGCTGCAACGGCCCCTCCTCCCCGGAAACCGGCCAGCTACCCGCCGCCGCCTTCGCCCAACAACTGCAGGCCGCGCCCGATGCCCAACTCCTCGACGTGCGTACGCCGGAAGAATACGCCAAGGGCCACTTGCCCAAGGCCCTCAATCTCGACTGGTACGAGGCCGGCTTTGCGGCACAGGCTGTACAGCTGGATCACAACAAGCCGGTCTTCGTGTATTGCCTGAGCGGCGGCCGCAGCGCCGAGGCCGCCGGCTGGTTGCGCAGCGCCGGCTTCTCAAAGGTGTACGACCTCGAAGGCGGTATCCTCAAATGGCGCGCCGCCCAACTGCCCGAAACCCAAGACAACCCCGCCAAAACAGCGGGCATGAGCAAGGCCGACTACGAAGCCCTGCTGAAAAGCGATAAACTGGTACTGGTGGATTTTTACGCCGACTGGTGCGGCCCATGCCGAAAAATGGCGCCTTATCTCGAAGAGATCAAAACCGAAATGGTTGACCAGGTTACGGTCGTTCGAATCAATGCCGACGACAACCAGGATTTGATGAAATCAATGGGCGTCGACGCCCTCCCCGTCTTGCTGATCTACAAAAACGGCGCTCAATTGTGGCGCAACGAAGGTTTTATAGATAAAGCCGGGGTGGTTGAACAACTGAATGCAGTTCGAATGACAGAATAATTGTTTATGCGGCCTGCATCTGAATAACTTCAAGTTCCGCGCCATTCTTCACTGAAACTTCTGCTTTTTGCAGAATAATGCGGGTGGTAGTGTCGTCCAGAAAATAGCTCGCACAATTGTTACAAACCTCTGCGGGCACGTTCTTTACTAAGACAATAGAAGTCCCCCGTTCAAGTGTTACGGTTACATGACCCGCTTCAAGGTGACCTGTCTTACAGATTGGGCATACGGTCATTGTTGTTTGTTTTTTTGTTTAAAATCGTTTGACCATAATTCTGTTGTCGGCCGGTATGCTGTGATAATATAACAGATTTTATCAACGTCATTCTGACTAACCACGACATGCAGCGGCTGTAAATTAGGAAAGCCTAACACCAGATAACTAGGATAAGGTTCATCTTCGGGGTAAGACTTGATTATTTCACCAATGGTTATGACAGCCTTTACTTCATCCGCACTTATGTTGCGTTTGAACATTTGCTGAACTGCATGATTGCTGTATTTAAAGTCAGAACAAGTCAAATATTTCAGGATTCTTCTAGCAAATTTACAAAAAATTACAACTGCTCCCAAGTGAAATACCTGCTCGCCATGTCCCTTTTCTCCCTGATTTTCGGTTGTCGCGACAAAAAAACACCTGAAGCCGCCCGCGCCTGGCCCCAGTTTCCGGCTTCCGACAACCCGGCCCTGCACATCGAACCGGTGGCGCTCGACAGCGGTTTCGGCTTGTACTCTTTTTTTATCGATCCCAAAGGCGAGTCTGTGTATGTGCTGGCCTTCCGGCAAACGGTTGCCCAACCGCGTACGCCGTACGAAAGGGCAGAGGCAGAAGCCGGTATTTTCCGGCTCGATCAGCAGGGGAAAGTTCTGAAACGATTGCTCATCCCGGAATCCCGCCTGATCTCGGGCGCCTCCTTCGGGATGCTCGACGAACAGTTGCTGGTGTTGCTCTGGCAACGTTTTGCCATTGTTGACCCCGAAAAAATGCGTATCGTGGGTGAAATCCCCGTGTACGACGACAAATTTTTCCCCAGCAAACAACCGCTGGATGAAATGACCTTCGACGAACTGCGCGACAATTACGCCCTTGCCCTCGATGCTGCCCTCGATCGGTGCAAAGAAGGCCGCTGGCTCGACTGGACGCCCGGCGGTGCCTGGTTCGTGCTGGCGACCGCACCCGATGGCAGTCGCGCCGCCTGGTCGCCGCCCACTTACTTCGACGAAGACCTGGAACCGCTGAAAAAACGCTTCCCGCCGGCTGCACCGGCACTACCCGAACACCCGGAAGGCCTGATAGCCGACGGCAATGGCTCGCTCCGCGAAGTCGAATACCTGTCGGGCGGCACACAACTCGATTACCCGAATTACAAAAGCCGGCTCATCAAACAACACGAACTGCGCCTGGGCGAAAAAACGGCGCGTTTTTCCACCTCCGATCGCAACCGGCACGACCTCCACCTGGGCCTGGCCGACAACCTGCGCCTCACCACCACCGACGGCGCCGCCTGGGTGAGCTTTGAAGGTGTTTTGTACCGGATGAAATAATTCAACGGGCAACTTTCCGGCCCAGTCGGCGCAACTCGGCAGCAGTGGTCAGCCCGACAGACCGCTCCTTTTCTTCTCCTTTCATATCCAAAAACACCAAAGTAGGGTACGCTTTGATCTGAAAGCGCCGGGCCAGCGCTACACCCTCGCCGGCCTCGGCGTTGATTTTCAGGCTGACGAAATCGCGGTTGAAATCGGCGGCCAGTTTACCGTCGGTAAATACATCGCGATCCATCACCCGGCAAGGCCCGCACCAGCTGGTGTAGAAATCCATGAAGACCGGCTGGCCGGCCAGACGGGCAGATTCGAGGCGACTGACGAGGCTGTCGGTGTGAAATTTCAGGGTGGCTTTACCGTCAGTATTGTCTTTTTTCCAGGGCGGATTCAGCGCCACGCGGTACTGACAGGCATACAACAAGAAAAATCCGAGGATAGAAAACAGAACGGCGAATCGGACAGTATGACGTTGGCGCATCTTGATCATGTTTTAGAGCATATTCGGGATTTTCTCACCAGGTCAAAAACGGTTCTTGCCGTCGGCAGAAAATCCCGAATATGCTCTTGGTGTAAACAGGACGCAGCCCCGCCCATCTTAGTTGCCTGACAGAATTCGGTTATCCCGCGCCACACAACACCACTACTCCCACGATAAATAAAAGGCCATAGGCGATCGCGAGGCGCCGCTCCAGTTGAATGATTTTTTTCTCCGACAGCGCTTTTTTGCGCAACAGCCAGTTGCCTGCCAGGATGATCTGCAGCAATACCAGAGAAATGATCACATAACTCAGCAGATAAATTTTATCCATCAAAACCATATAACCCGTGTCGGGCAAGGCGTTGCTGTACGTTTGTTGCAGGAAAACTGCCGTCAGCAAGCCGCCGATCGGAAGGGAGGAGCGGGTGTCGACATACGAGGGGTGGGCCAGCAAGGCGCCGATACTGATGAGCATGACTACCAGAATGGGCAACAGCATTTTTAACAAAAAATAACTGAGCGGCCTGGCCAGTGTGATCGTGTAACTGAGGTTGCTGTATTGGCGCGCGTTTTCCTCCGGGTTGCCGAATGCCGTACCGTAATCGTGCAATTTGCTTTCGAGCCGGGCGCCCCGGATATTCCAGCCCACCATATTGAGGGTGTTGCGAATGCTTACGCTGTTGGTATCGGGCAGATACACCAGCGAATCGGCGGCGTGTTCGGGGCTTTCGATCTGGATGTCGAGCGCGTGTTCGTCGAGCGGGAACCGCCCCAGCAAAAAGGAGTGGAAAAAACGCCCTTCGACGCGAAAGATGCGGTAATTACTGCTGTCGCGCATGACCAGGTGCGTGCTATCGCCGGCCATCACCGACATGGTACTCCATTTTTCAATGGAATTCACAAACTCGAAGTTGGTCGGATCGATAGAGCCCTTCCATTTGAACCAGATATAAAAATCGGCATAGAACGAATGTTCGTCCATGTTCAGGTCGTACAAGTTCATCAGGTACATCCCGACGTATGCTTTTTGGGGTTGAGCCTGTGATAGCCGGGGGAAACCGCTCAGGACGACGAGCAAGAAAAAGGGTAGTAAGCGCATAGGTACAGGTCGGCGTGCGCGCGATAAAAAGAAGGGGGCGCCCGCCTCGCCCAAAAATACTATTCCGCCGTTCAAAGCCCAATTATTCCACGGAAAACCGGTTTTACCTCGCGTTGTCCGTTTTCAGCAACAGACCTATAAACCTTTATAAACCCCTGATAAACCCCTTATAAACCATAAGATCATTGTTTTTGAGCAAGGAGGATCAAATCATTGAATGGCAGTTCGGGGCGCCGGTCGTCGACCATCCGTTCGAGGTGCAGCAGGGCAAATCCGTGCGTAAGCAGCGCTTCCGACAGGTAATCGGCCTGGTGGTAGTACAAATACAGCTGGTCGCCGGCCGACGATTGGTGAATCCCCGATTTGGCATAGTCGTCTTCCATAGTGCTGAGGTACAGGATGCCGCCTGGCCGCAATACGCCCGCCGCATCGGCGATGAGTTGTGCGGCTTCTTCGCGGGTCAGGTAGGGTAGTCCGAAGCCGCACATGACGGCGTCGAAAGTCCTGTTCAATTGGCGGACAGCGCGGCAGTCCATCACCTGAAAACATGCGGCAGGATTATTGGCGCGCGCCAGTTCGATCATTCCGGGCGCCAGGTCGGTGCCCAGTATCCGGAAATCCGGTCGTTTTTGCAGCAGATACCGGGTGTTGTTGCCGGGCCCACAGGCCAGTTCGAGCACTTCGGCCTGCGGAGGGCTGATATGTTCACAAAACAGATTGAGCGAGGCATGGTACCGGCTCACGTCCATGAATTTTTCCTGGTAGTCGACCGCGCGCCGGTCGAAAACGGACACGGCCATTTGATTTTTATCCATGAGGGGGGGGGATTTGAGGATTTGAGGATGCGAGGATGCGAGGATTTGACAAAAGGTGAGTTCCTGCTCTCAGCCAGTGCTTGAACTGGCGACGTGGTTTATAAAGGAAGTTCCAACACTTTGCGATTCATTCAGAATTTTAAAAAACTGTGCTTGCTGGAAGATAAATGAATATATTTTATACCTGAATCCACTGCCTCGCCAGTTCAACCACTGACTTAGAGCAGGAACTCACCTTTTGTCAAATCCTCGCATCCCAAATCTTCATCCTACCCAAAAAGTTCCTTTTCAACAATCTCGCACAGCACGTGACCGATCAGAATGTGGCTTTCCTGAATCCGGGGCGTATCGGAAGAAGGCACATTGAGCAATACGTCGCAGACGTCGCGCATTTTGCCGCCGCCGGCGCCGGTCAGGCCAATGACTGACATGCCGGCCTCCCGCGCTTTTTCAATGGCGTTCAGGATGCTGACGGAATTGCCCGAGGTGGAGATTGCCACGAGCACGTCGCCGTGGCGGCCCGCGGCCTGCAGCATTCTGGAAAATACGTGCTCGTAGCCGTAATCGTTGGCCACGGCCGTGACGTAGGAGGAATTGACGTGCAGGGCTTCGGCAAACAGCGGCGGCCGGTCGGTGTAAAAGCGGCCCGATAATTCGGCGGCGATATGCTGGGCATCGGCGGCCGAGCCTCCGTTGCCGCAAAAAAGCGCCTTGCCGCCGCCGCGGAAAGTATCGGTCAGAAGCCGGGCCGCTTGTTCGATGCGGCGTAAAAAATCATCGTCGGCCAGAATGGCCTGTTTGGTGGCGATGCTGGCGGAGAAAGCGGCATGAATGGTCGATTGCATGGACACTGGAACTGTTGACGGTGGCAAAAGTTGGCGGGGCGCAAAAATCGGCCGGTTTCAGGAGAAAACAGCCAGGTCGCTGGTCAAAATTACGGGCCTCGTTCAAGGCTCATAACTGCTTATGACCTTCATCATTGCATTTGCGTATTGTGTGAGGATAATTTTATCCCATTCTTTTATCATGTAAATCTGATCGTCATGACTTCTCCTAAACTCATTGATATGCTCCGCGCTTGTGCTGCCTCCTGCGAAAATTGCGCAGAAATCGCCATGCTCGACGGGAACGAATATTGCTCATTTATCAGCCAGGATTGTGCCGATGTGTGCAATACCGCGATAAAATTACAGGGTCGCCATTCGCCGTTTGCCCTGGAGATGAATCAGGTGTGCGCCCGGGTTGCACTGGCTTGCGCAGAAGAATGCCGTCGCCTGGCCCTCGAAAACGATCCCTATGCCGCCAACGCCGATGCCTGCGAACGCTGCGCCTCGGAAATGCTGGCGATGGCCAACTGATAAAAATCCCTATTTCGTTTCATATCCTTTTTGCAGCAAAAAAAGCGATATCAAAACAAAAGGTAAATGATGCATGAGCGCCAGCAGGAATCCATTGCGGGCGCTCATGATCGTCATTTCACCTTTGTAGTACAAATAAATACAGTCTACCATGATGCGGCCGGCGCCATAAATCGCCCACAACAGAAACCCCCAGGCTACCAACAGGCGGGCAGTATCGAAATAGGGCGGCAAAGCCAGGCCCGACAAGTGGAAGTACAAGTAAGCGCCGATCAGAAGGCACATCAATGCATAGTGGATAGAATACATGGCAGGGAGGCTTGACTATGAAAGGTGCATTAGCGCCAGTTTTTAGGGCCCAGCAGCACAATCGACAACATGTACAGGAGGTATGGCAAGGCCAATACGAGGGGCGCTGCTACCAGAGTGAGCGCCCAGCCGGGGTGGCCGTTGTTTTTCAAATAAATGCTGCCCGACAGGACGAGAAGAGCGGCAAGTAAAATAATGGCCCACAAATTCAGGTATTTGGGTGTAGGCGCAGCGTATCGGCCGAATACGCCGAGGATGAACTCTTTGTACCCATACAGCGCCAGCGCAACGTCCAGCAGCCAAAAAATCCAGAAAAGAAGCAGATTGGTTTTCGACATGGTAATTTGATTCAGCGGGTGAAACAGGGTTTAGTCAAATCCGATCTCCGTATCGTCGCCGATATTCAGGCTTTGGCTCATTCCCCGTACGGAGGCATCCGACCCGATCACCGAGCGGTTGAGCACCACATCTTCCAGGGCGGCAAAATTGCCCAGAATACTGTCTTTGACAATCGAATAATTGATGCGCACGTCGTTGCCCACGGTGACGTTGGGGCCGATGATGCTGTTGGAAATCTTGCAGTTTTCGCCAATAAAAACCGGGTGAATGACGATTGTGTTGTCGAGATCCGGCAGGGAGGATTCGCTTGCCGCATAGCCGCGTTGGGAGAGTAGCATGGCGTTGGTTTCGAGCAGTACCTCCTTGCGGCCACAGTCGAACCAGTTGCTCACGGGCACCGTCTGGAAACGAATGCCTTGTTCCACCATGTGTTGCAGCGCATCGGTCAGCTGGTATTCGCCCACCGTACGGGTGTCGTTGGCCATCAGGTATTCGATCGCTTTCAGCAGGGCGGGCACCTCGCGCACTTTGTAAAGCCCCACGATGGCCATATTTGATTTTGGGATGCGGGGTTTTTCCACCAGCCGCGTGACGAAGCCGTCGTCGCCAAATTCCGCCACGCCAAACTCGCGCGGGTCGCTTACCTGTTTGACACCCAGGCAGGAGTGCGGACAATCGAGCATCTGCCGCAGGTCGACGTCGAAAATCGTGTCGCCGAAAGCGATGAAAATCTCGTCCTCGTCTTCGATGGCTTCCTGGGCCGACCAAATAGCGTGCCCCGAGCCCTCGCGGTGTTCCTGATACACAAACTCCGTCTGAAGATCGGGATACCGCGCCTCGATGAAGTCGCGGATTTTGTCGCCCAGATAGCCGATAACGAAAACGAACTCGGTTATACCGGCTTCTACCAGTTTGTCGACGATGAAGCAAATGATGGGCTTGCCCGCCACCGGCATGAGGGGTTTGGGCTGGGTGTATGTGTGTGGGCGAAGACGGGTTCCGGCGCCGGCGACAGGAATGACAACTTTCATAATGGAGCCGGCAAATTTAGGGCATGTTTGGGACGAAAGCCTTTTGACATCGGCAATTTGTCGTTTGTTTTCGAGAATTCAGGATTGGCAGAAAAAGAACTGGGTGCTTTCAAGTGTGGTTTTTCTTTGTCGACAACTAAAATCTGTTGTAGCAAGCTATGAAAACAATTTCTCCGTCGGGCCGCGCAGGGCTTTGCCCATGGTCGCTTAAACTTTGGGCGATCCTGACGCTCCTGGCTATCTCCAGTCGCTTATTCGGGCAGGCCTATGGCCCGACCACCGATGCCAACCGGCGCATCGCCACTGCCCAACGCACGGAAACACCGCCCCGGCTGGACGGAGAACTCGACGACGTCTGCTGGCAGAATGCCCAGATTTTGACCGATTTTGTCACCAACAGCCCCGTTTATGGCCGCCCGGCCGCCCTGCGCAGCGATGTGCGCATTGTGTATACCGACGAAGCAGTTTACATCGGCGCTTACCTTTACCAGCCCCGCGACAAGATCCGGACCGACCTGGGCCAGCGCGACGCTTTCGGTACTGCCGACGAATTGCACATCGGATTCGATACCTATCGCGACCGGCAGAATGCCTTCCGCTTCCAGGTGACGGCAGGCAACGTGCAACTGGACGCCCGCATGTCGCCCTTCGACTTCGACGTGTCCTGGGATGCCGTCTGGAATTCGGAAGTCAAACTGCACGCCGATGGCTGGTCGGTGGAGATCCGCATCCCGTTCAGCGCCCTGCGTTTTCCGCAAAACGACCAGCAAACCTGGGGTATCCAGATCGCCCGTCAGATCCGATACCTCAACGAATTCAGCACCTGGAGCCCTGTCGATCCGAACGGCGGCGGTTCCATGCCGCAATGGGGCGATATCAATGGCCTCGACCAACTCGACCCGCCGCTGCGACTGGCTTTTTCGCCCTATGTGGCTGCTTCGGTGCAGCGTTCTCCCGTTTCCGACGACCCGGTCGAGTATGCCACCGCGCGCTCCATCAGCGGAGGCATGGATGTGAAATGGGGCCTGAGTGAAAGTTTTACGCTCGATGCTACCCTGGTTCCGAATTTCGGGGAGGTGCAAAGCGACAATATTATCCGCAACCTGTCGCCCTTCGAAGTGCAGTACGAGGAGCGGCGGCAGTTTTTTACCGAAGGGACGGAACTCTTCAACAAGGGCGGCATTTTTTATTCCCGCCGGATCGGCGGCCGTCCGCCCGGTTTTTTTTCCGTACCTTCTTTGGCCGATTCCAGTGAAATTATTCATAAAAACCCCGCCCAGCAGTCGCTTTACAACGCGACCAAACTCTCCGGCCGCACCCGCTCGAAACTCGGTATCGGTCTGCTCAATGCCGTGGCCGCGCCAGCCAATGCTGTGCTGCGCAACGAGGAAACCGGCGCCGAACGCCGTATCGAGACCGCGCCGCTGACCAATTACAACGTTTTCGTGATCGACCAGTTACTGCCCAATAACTCCGCAGTGGCATTATCCAATACCAACGTCATGCGGGAGGGCCCCGATCGCGACGCCAGCGTGTCGGTCCTGACGTTCAATCTGCGCGATAAAAAGAACCGCTACGAAGTGTTCGGCGATGGTCGCCTGTCGGCCGTTTGGGGCCAGCCCGGGGCACGGGCGCTGACCGGCTCGGGGTACAGCCTGGGTGTTGCCAAAGTGAGCGGAGCATTTACCTGGGTGGCAGTGCACAGCGCCGCCGACGACCGCTACGACCCGAGCGATATGGGTTTGTTCCAGCGCAACAATTACCAGCGCCAGTTTGCCCGCATCTCCTACGGCAACTACCAGCCCAAGGGCAACCGTCTGTACACCTATGCCGATCTGGGTGTGGAAAACACGTTTCTCAATTTTCCCCGGCGCTGGGAAGCGCTCGAATTATTTGGCTATGTGGAAACCCTGACCAAAAAGCAACGACAGTTTGGTCTTTCCTTTTCGAGCCGGCCGCTTTGGTACTATGATTACTTCGAACCCAGGGTGTTTGGCAAAAAATTCTATCATGCGCCCTATGGCTTCGTTTCGCCGCGGTTTACGACCGATCAGCGCAAAAAATTCTTCTGCACCTTCTCGCTCAGTTTTGGAGAAAGCCCGATTCCGCGCGACCCCTATATCGGGCTAAGCGTTTCGCCGACCTGGGTGCTCAGCGACCACCTGCGCCTGGGCGCCGACATCAATTTGGCAAAAGACCACTCCAACTTCGGCGCCGTCAACTGGGACAATCCCGACGATATCATCTTCGGGCGCCGCAACATCACCACCTTCAACAATGAAATCTCCGGACAATACCTTTTTGGCCCCCGCATGAACCTCAGCGTGCGCGCCCGACATTACTGGGCCAAATTGTATTATCAGCAGTACCTGCACCTCAACGACGACGGTACCTTCTCTCCCTCCGACTGGCAGGGCACGGCCGATGAAAACTTCAACCTGTTCAATATCGATCTGGTATATACCTGGCAATTCGCGCCCGGTAGTTTCCTCAACCTGATCTGGAAAGACGCCGCTTTCGCTTTCGACCGCTACCGCGACGCCGATTTCTTCGACAACTGGCGCCATACCATGGACGCCCCCGACGACAATACCCTGACCCTTAAACTGATCTATTGGCTGGATGCAGGAAGGTGGTAGGCTTTGGTGCGTGGGGTTTTGATACAGATCATCGCCCCCATTGTTTCAGGTCATGGAACAGGGATTGCAATCGAGCGACATTCGCTGTTAAATAGCAAGCCCTATGTCCATATACCACCACCTTGGCAAAATACCCCGCAAACGCCACGTCCAGTTTCGCAACCATGCCGGCCGGCTTGATCAGGAAGAACTGGTCGGCACGCAAGGATTTTCCGGCGTCTCCTCACTGGTTTATCACCTTTATCCGCCGACTATTGTAAAAGAGAAAGGCACGCCTTACTCGGTAGCGCCCGAGATCGCGATCGACAAGAACCTCTCGGCACTGAGTTTTCAGGGTTTCGAATTGCCTTACGCCGACGATTATCTGGATGGCCGTAAAACCCTGTTTGTCAACAACGACATGCACATTGGCCTGGCGGCTACCCACGGCGGCACGAAGGATTATTTTTTCAAAAATGCCGACGCCGACGAGATGATTTTCGTGCACAAAGGCCACGGCTACATCGAAACGATGTACGGCCAGGTTGCATTTGAGTACGGCGATTACCTCGTCATTCCGCGCGGCACGATCTACAAAATTCACTTCCTGTCGTCGCAAAACCGCCTGTTGATCGTCGAGTCGTTTAGTCCGATCCGCACGCCCCAGCGCTACCGCAACCACTACGGCCAGATGCTCGAACATTCGCCGTTTTGCGAGCGCGACTTCAAATTGCCCAAAGACCTGGAAACCCACGACGAACACGGCGATTTCCTGATCAAGATCAAAAAACAAGGCGTCATCTACCCGTACGTGTACGGCACGCACCCCTTCGACGTGGTGGGCTGGGATGGCAACCACTATCCCTGGGCAATTTCGATCTTCGATTTCGAGCCCCTCACCGGCCGCATTCACATGCCGCCGCCGATCCACCAGCAGTTTGAGGGCGACGGGTTTGTGATTTGCTCCTTTGTGCCGCGCCTGTACGATTACCACCCGCAGGCTATCCCAGCGCCTTATCACCACAGCAATATCGACTCCGACGAAATTCTGTACTACGTCGACGGCGACTTCATGTCGCGCAACAACATCCGCAAAGGCCAGCTGACCCTGCACCCCGGCGGCATCCCGCACGGCCCGCACCCGGGCGCCATCGAACGCAGTATCGGAAAAACAGCCACCGAAGAACTCGCTGTCATGATCGATCCCTTCCGACCGGTGCAGATCACCAAAGACGCCCTGAAACTGGAAGTGGAGGATTATTACAAATCCTGGCTGGAACAGCCGGCCGAGACGCACTAAATCGGACAAAGCAATGAAGCGCCTGCTATTGATCGGTATGTTTTTAACGGCATTGGTCTTTTCGGCCTTTGCCCAAAAAAGCACACAACTGATCCTGCGCAGCAACGACGGGAGCAAAAACTACACGATCAAACGCGGTGATTTTGTCAAAATCCGCATGAAGGAGCCCGGTGAAAAGGCCCAGTATCGCGGTACTTTCCGGCGCTACGAAAACGGCCTCGTTTATCTCAAAGGCAAACCCGGCATCCCGGTCGATCAGGTGCAAAACATCAGCTACCGCCCGCTGGCCGCCCGGATTATGTTCTGGGGGCTGTTGCTGCTCGGCGCAATGTTGGTCGACATCGGTTTTTTATCCGTGTTTGCCGTTGCCGGCAGCGGACCGCTGAACATGGTAAAAGCCGGGTTCGCCATCATAGGCCTCTCGGTAATACTGCAAATCGGCTCGCTCAACCATGCAAGAGACGTCCCCGCTCACTGGACGGTAGAACAATGGTCGCCTCCTTTGCCCGCTCAAAAACTGGCCCCGATTCCATAATACCCTCCCTCTCCTTTCTTTTGGAGGGCCGTGAAAGACCTTTGCAAAAAACTGAAAACCAATCAGAAACGCCTTCCAAACCGGCTCCCCTCCTTCGGAGGGGCGGGGGGGAGGCCAATCGAATCAATCGAATCAATCGAACTAATCGAATCAATACCAAAATGGCTACTCTAACCGGAATTCAAAACTATAATTACGGTCTGCAAAAGATCTTCAACGAAGCGGAAGACTTCCTTCCGCTGCTGGGCACCGACTACGTCGAACTGTACGTCGGTAACGCCAAACAAGCCGCTCATTTTTACAAAACCGCCCTGGGTTTTCAGTCGCTGGCCTATGCCGGCCTCGAAACCGGCGTGCGCGACCGCGCTTCCTACGTACTGGCGCAGGGCAAAATCCGGCTGGTGCTCACCACTCCGCTCAACTCCCATTCGCCCATCGCAGAGCACATCAAACGCCACGGCGACGCCGTAAAAGTGATCGCCCTGTGGGTCGACGATGCCCGTGCCGCGTTCGAGGCAACCACCCAGCGCGGTGCGCAGCCCTATTTCGAACCCACCGTGGAAAAAGACGAGTTCGGCGAAGTCGTGCGCGCAGGTATCCACACTTACGGCGATACGGTGCATGTGTTCGTAGAGCGTAAAAATTACAACGGCGTCTTCCTGCCCGGCTATGAGCCCTGGCTTTCCGATTACAATCCCACGGAAGTCGGGCTGAAATACATCGACCACATGGTGGGCAACGTGGGTTGGAACCAGATGAATACCTGGGCCGCTTTTTACCACGACGTGATGGGCTTTGCCAACCTGATTTCTTTCGACGACAAGGACATTTCGACCGAGTACTCGGCCCTGATGTCGAAAGTAATGACCAACGGCAACGGGCGTATCAAGTTCCCGATCAACGAACCTGCCGAAGGCAAGAAAAAATCGCAGATCGAGGAATTTATCGAATTTTTCGAGGGCCCGGGTTGTCAGCACATCGCCGTGGCAACCGACGATATCGTGTTCACTGTCAGTGAAATGCGCAAGCGCGGGGTGGAATTTCTGCACGTGCCAGGCGCCTATTACGACACGGTGGGCGACCGCGTGGGCGAGATCGATGAAAACCTGCTTCGCCTGAAAGAACTGGGCATCATGGTCGACCGCGATGAAGAAGGTTATCTGCTGCAAATCTTTACCCGCCCGGTAGAAGACCGTCCGACGATGTTCTTCGAGATCATCCAGCGCAAAGGCGCCAAATCGTTTGGCAAGGGTAATTTCCGCGCCTTGTTCGAATCTATCGAAGAAGAACAGCGCCGCCGGGGCACCCTCTGAAACATACACCATGGCGATTGAAGGCTCTCCGGCTTTCAATCGCCATTTTAACTTGAAGAGCCATGAATACATCCTCCATCCTTACGTGGTTTCCCCGGCTGCTTGCCGTGGCGTTTGCCCTGTTCCTCTCGGTATTTGCGCTCGACGCCTGGGACGGGAAAAGCACTTTTTTACACCAACTCGGCGCATTCCTGATTCACCTCATCCCCTCTGCCGTGATACTCGGCGCGTTGTATGTCGCCTGGAAATGGCGCATCATCGGCGGCCTGCTTTTTATGGTGATCGGGATGGTATTCACGGTGTACTTCGGCGCCTGGCGTGAAACCGAACTCTTTTTAATGCTCGCCTTGCCCCTGTTTGTAGCCGGGGTGATGTTTATTTTTTCAAACTGGAAATTGGAAAAACATGAATTCAGACAACCGCTTTGAGGCTTTTCAGCAATACATCGACTCGGAGGAAAAGATCGAGCCGAAAGACTGGATGCCTGATGAATACCGGCTGCACAACATCCGCCAGATCAGCCAGCACGCACACTCGGAGGTGATCGGTATGCAGCCGGAAGGCAACTGGATCACCCGGGCGCCTTCGCTGCGCGCCAAAAAGATTCTGCTCGCCAAAATTCAGGACGAGGGCGGCCACGGCCTGTACCTCTATTCCGCCGCTGAAACGCTGGGTATTACCCGCGACGAACTTATCGAACAACTGCATTCCGGCAAGGCCAAGTATTCGAGCGTATTCAATTACCCCACGCTCAACTGGGCCGACATCGGCGCGATCGGCTGGCTGGTCGACGGCGCCGCGGTAACCAACCAACTTTCCCTGCGCCGTACGTCTTACGGTCCGTATTCGCGGGCAATGATGCGCATTTGCAACGAGGAAAGTTTTCACCAGCGCCAGGGCTACGAAATCATGGCCAAAATGGCGACCGGCACGCCCGAACAACACGCCATGGCCCAGTCGGCCATCGATCGCTGGTGGTGGCCGGCCCTGATGATGTTCGGTCCGCACGACAACGATTCTCCGCGCACGAGCAATGGCCTGCGCTGGAAGATCAAACGCGCCGGCAACGACGAATTGCGCCAGCGTTTTATCGACAAAACCGTGCCGCAGGCCGAGGTAATCGGGCTTAAAATACCCGATCCGCAGCTGCGCTGGAACGAAGAAACCCAGCATTACGAGAT
>JADZFP010000120.1 GCA_020849825.1 Saprospiraceae bacterium | reverse complement strand
TTCGGGCGAGGTGTACCTGCTCTCCAACGGCGGCTGGCAGGAACGCTGGACAATCTCCATGCCCAACCACGGCAAACCCGTTTTCACCACCCACTCCAACGGCCAGTGCTGCTCCGACATGGACTCCGGCACACCGCTGACCATCGGCGCCTGGACGCACGTGGTGATGGTGCACGACGGCGCCAAGGACATCATCTACTTCAACGGCCTAAAGGTGAATGAAAAGAACACGGCGGGCGCGCTCGACGACACCTCGTACCCGCTTGGTATCGGTTTTGACCCGATCGACAACAACTACTATTTCGACGGCGCCATCGACGAGGTGCAACTCTACAACGTCGCCCTCTCTGACACCCAGATCGCAGACCTGTACGCCGCGCAATCGCAGCCCCCGGCCAATGCCGACAACGAAGCGCCGACAGCCCCGCTCAACCTGAGCGCCGACGTCAACTTCAACAACATCACGCTTTCGTGGCTGGCCTCTACCGACAATGTGGGCGTAACGGGTTATAACGTGTTTCAGGACGGCGCAAAAGTCGCCACCGTAACCGGCACCTCCGTTTACCTCGCCAACCTGCAGCAACTCACCACCTTCAACTTCGGCGTGAGCGCCGTAGACGAAGCCGGCAACGAATCGCTTACCAGCTTCCTCACGGTAGAATCCGGCGAAGAAGAAACGCCCGACGTGACGCCGCCCACTATTCCCGGCAACCTCTCTGCTTCCACGGGCGCCAACTCCGTCCTGCTGAGCTGGGATGCCTCTACCGACGACCGCGGAGTGGAAGGTTACGTTATTTTCGTCGACGGTATTTTCTTCGATTCCATTCCCGGCGCCCAAACCTCTATTTTTATCGGCGGTCTCGATTCCGAAACACCCTACACCCTCGAGGTGTATGCCTACGACAAAGCCGGCAACAACTCGCCCCTGGCATCTATCGACATCACGACCGACGAAGCCATCGACACCGGTGAAGACGGCCTCGTAGCCTATTATCCCTTCGAAGGCAATGCCGACGACGCAACGCCTTATGCCAACCACGGCGTACCCGGCGGCGACGTCAGTTACATCAATGCCAACCACCCCAACGGCGGGTCGCTGGCCGTGAAATTCGACGGACAACAGGATTCCATCCTCGCTCCCAACGCCGTTCAACTGATCTCCGACTATACCAGCGTTGCTTTCTGGATTCGCGTCGACGGCCAGAACCTGCAGGACGCCGAGGCTTATATCCTCGACTTCGGCCACTGGGACCAGCGCTGGAAAGTGTCGCTGCCGCAGCACCTCAAAATCGTTTGGACGACCAACAGCAATACCGTTCAATTCCCCGTTCTCATCAGCGACATGGATTCCGGCGACGGCAACGAACTGGTGGCCGGTTTCTGGTGGCACGTGATAATGACGCACGACGGCGCCGACGATAAAATCTACGTCAACGGCCAACTGGCCAAATCCAAACCTTCTCCCGGCAAACTCAACGCCACCGGCCGACCGCTGGGCATGGGCGGCAACCCGATCGAAGGCGGGCAGTATTTCAACGGCGCGCTCGACGAATTGAAAATTTACAACAAGGCGCTGACCGCGGCCGAAGCCGAAAGCCTGTTCAATACCGGATCGGTAGGCATCGACGAACTGTATTCCGATCTTCTGCGCAGCGTGATCCTGAATGTGTTCCCCAACCCGGCCACCGAGGCAGTATGGGTAGAACACCAGTTCAGCGGTACGCAGCCGCTGCTCGTGCGGGTATTCGACGTGCAGGGCCGTCAGATCGATGCCATGCAATTTGATCGCAACGAAATTCCGGAAGGCCGGTTTGCGATTCGCACCGGACAGTATCCCCAGGGCAAATACACCCTTAACTTCGTGTTCGGCGGCAAAAACCTGGGTTCTGTAAAATTTGAAAAACAGTAATTGATTATTGAGTAACGGTTAGTGACTTGGCGGTTTAAGGGGAGAGGGAATCTTACACGTTCGCCCTCTCCCCGCCGCTTTCGCCTGTTTTTTAAAAAAAAATGTCCATCCTACCATGCCGAGGCTTGACTCTCCTAAACCCATATCACATGGCAGAAAGATTTTCACAAAACCCAATCATTAAAACCCAGGATATCCAGCCCAGTCAGCCCGGACTGATCGTCGAGTGTGTGCTCAATCCGGGCGTTTTTCGTTTTCAGGACAAAACCTGGCTGGTGTTGCGGGTAGCCGAACGGCCTGTGCAGCGCGAAGGCTTTGTTTCCTTTCCGGTGATGAATGGCGACGGACGGTTGCATATTCTTGAGTTCAGCAAAGACGATCCGCAACTCGACCTTTCCGACCCGCGCGCCGTGCGTTATCAGGGGAAATGGTACCTCTCCACCCTGTCGCACCTGCGTCTGGTGTGCAGCGACGACGGCGTCCATTTTTACGAACCCGCCGATTTTCCCACCAAAATTTTCGGACATAGTCCGCTGGAAACCTTCGGGATCGAAGACTGTCGGGTCAGTGTGGTCGGCGACGAGTACTGCCTCACCTTTACCCAGGTATCCGAGCATGGGGTAGGGGTCGGATTGATGCGCACCCGCGACTGGGTCAACTTTGACCGCGAAGGCATGATTCTGCCGCCGCACAACAAGGATTGCGCAATTTTTGAAGAAAAGATAAAGGGCCGCTATTATTGTCTGCACCGCCCGTCGGGCATCGATCTGGGCGGTAATTTCATCTGGCTGGCCAGTTCCGACGACCTCGTTCACTGGGGGCGGCACACCTGTATTTTGCACACGCGGCCCGGCATGTGGGACTGCGCCCGGATTGGCGCGGGCGCATCGCCGATAAAAACGTCGGCGGGATGGCTCATTATTTACCACGGCGCGGATTTCGAGCACCGGTATTGCCTCGGCGTGGCCCTTTTTGACCTTGACGACCCGTCAAAATTGCTTGCT
>JADZFP010000119.1 GCA_020849825.1 Saprospiraceae bacterium | reverse complement strand
GAAAAATTACCCTGAAAGGATGGATTGGATGCCTGGCTGATCACATTGGCGGTACCATAGTTGATAAAAATCCCGTCCCAGGTGGTAAAGAAATTGCTGGACGGGGTAGGGAAGGATGAACAGCCGAGCAAACTATTCGGGAGGCCGGACGAAGTAGTGCTTGCCGGCTGATACAGAGTGCGGACGATGTAAACATTCAAATATTTGTCGGTCGGCCATTCCACCGGCGGGGTTTCGTATTGGTTGAAATTGGCCAGCGGCGTATAAATTCGATTGATTCCGTCGGTGCAATTCCCGTCAGGGTCGATGGTGGCGAGTTTAAATGCCACCTCCATGTCAACCGCCTGATTTTTAAATACTTCCGGGCTGGAGGATAGGTTGGGATTGAGTTTTTGGTAGTCCTGATTGAGGCGCTGCAGGATACCATGTAAATCCTCCCGGGATATGTTTTCTATGCCCGACTGGTGAAGGACGTGAAAAACAACCGGTATGGTTTTTACGACTGATTCCGGCGTGTTGACCACATTTTGCGGCGGCAATTCGGACTCGGGAACCGGCGGTACAACGGCCCGCACGCCGCAAGGCTCTGTTTCGGTTTCGGGGAGGGTCTGGGCGTTCAGGGAAGCCAGGAACAGACAGAAGAACAGACTTAAAAGGAGCGTTTTCATAAAATTGGTTGTTTTTAATAGCCCCAAAATTAGCAACCGCCTGTAAAACCAATAAAAAAAATCGGCGCCCCGCTGCATTGCAACGGGGCGCCGGCAAGCCCTTGTAAAAGGAGCATGTCAAATATATTTCGTCTGATTTTTCTCCGCCAGCACCTCTTTCAACTCTTTCAAAAAAGCATACTGGTGCGGCAACACACGTTTGAATGCCTCTTTTACCGCCACAAACGTGCCTTGTTCGAGTTCGGGAAGGAGGTTTTTGATTTTCAACTTCGCCTTCTCCTTTGCCACGCGATAGTCTTCGTAAATGAGGGCGCGCAGGCTCGGCAGTTCGTGCCAGTCGGCCTCCACAGCGATTGCTTTCCGGGCGGCGCCGTCGGCGTCGGTGACAGGGTCAAGTTCGATACAGGGAGTGTCGCGCAGTTTTTCCGGCGTGTTTTCAGCGGCGGAGGGGGTAGTCCACTGGTTGGTCTCGGTTTCGCGGAGGAACACTTCGAGGCCGTTTTCCCGGACGCGGTAGATGAATACGTCCACTTGCTCGTTAACTGGCATTATGGCAAAGATTGGCTGTGGTATAATGTGCTGTGTGGAACAGCCGGCGTGTAAAAAAGTTGTCGGCCGTTCCGAAGCGGCTGCAAAGAACGCAATTCATCCCCAATAACCGCATCGAGCCGGGCTAAATCCGAATAGTTTTGATTTCGTCTGATTTGGCCCTGGGTTTCGCCCTGGGCGCCGGTTGGGGCGTAGCGGGTGTTTCCGTTTGCTGGCGCAGGCGCTCTTCGGGCAGCAGACCGTCGTCGGGCTGGCGGTCGCCGTCGTCGGCCGGGCCGAACGGACTGCGCGGAGCGAAGAACGGATCATCGAAGCTGAAATTGAAAAACTGCTGCATCATTTGTTCCAGCCCGAAAGGATCGGCCATGGGCTGCATGCCCTGCTGCCCCGGCATGGGCGAGAAGTGAAAAAAGAAACTGCCGCTGCCGTTGCTGAACGTGGTGTCGAACTGAAAAAAGAACGAAGTATCGGCCGGAAAGGAAAAGAATAAACTGCCGGCCCGGCTGCTGTCGGCCGGCGGAAGTCCCCGCTGCATCTGCTGGTCCATGCGGCGCAACATATCGCCAAAAGGGTCGGGGCTTTGGCCCACGGCAAGGCCTGCGCAGAAAAGTGCAATAACTACGAGCGTTGTCTTTTTCATGGGTGTACCTGGCTAATGTTGTTTTCAGAATGTTTATTAAACACCACAAAAATACAAACGGCTCAACAGCCCGCCGGGCTATGTCGTGGATTAACGATTTTTTTGAAAAATCTTTGTCCCGCAAAAAACGGACAACAACATGAGGCTTGCGATCATCGGCGGCGGCGCGGCCGGCTTCTTTGCAGCGATCAGGGCGGCAGAGCAAATGCCGGGTGCGGCGGTGACCATCCTGGAACGCGGCAAAAGCGTTTTGGAAAAAGTGCGCGTCAGCGGCGGCGGGCGCTGCAATGTGACCCACGCCTGCTTCGACGCCCGCGAACTGGTGCGCCACTACCCGCGCGGCAGCCGCGAGCTCCTGGCGCCGTTCCTGCGTTTCGGGCCGGCCGACACGGTCGAATGGTTCGAAAGCCGGGGCGTACGGCTCAAAACCGAGGCCGACGGCCGCATGTTCCCTGTTACCGACGACTCCGCCACCATTGTCGAATGCCTGCGCCGGGCCGCCCAAAAAGCGGGCGTCGAACTGCACACCGGCGTTCGGGTCGAAGGGTTCGAACACCGCGACGGACACTGGTACCTGACCGGCCCCGAAAAACGCCTGGCCGGACCTTACGACCGCGTTTTGGTCGCAACCGGCAGCAGCACGGCCATGTGGGATGCCCTGGCCCGGCTGGGGCACCGGATCGTGCCGCCCGTTCCCTCGCTGTTTACGTTCAACACCAAAGACACCCGCCTGCGAGACCTCTCGGGCGTATCGGTACCGAAGGCGGTATTGCATATTCCGGATACCCGGCTCGCCTCGGAGGGGCCCCTGCTCGTCACCCACTGGGGACTGAGCGGTCCCGCCGTATTGCGCCTTTCGGCCTGGGGCGCGCGGGAGTTGTTTGATAAAAATTACACGTTCCCGCTGATGGTCAACTGGCTCGGAACGACAAGCCCGCCCGAGACGGCACGCCTGTTGTCGGGGTTTAAAACCGAGCTGGGCAAAAAACAGGTCGTTTCAAATGCCCGGTTCGGCCTGCCTGCCCGCTTGTGGCAAAGCCTGTGCACCGCCGCCGGCATACCCGAAGACCTGCGCTGGGCCGATCTCGACAAACAAAAAACGGCGGCGCTCGCCGATCAGCTGAGCGCCGCCCGTTTTTCCATCCACGGAAAAAGCACGTTCAAGGAAGAATTCGTCACGGCCGGCGGCGTCGATCTGCGCGAG
>JADZFP010000118.1 GCA_020849825.1 Saprospiraceae bacterium | reverse complement strand
GTGGCGCCGATCAGCGGCAAACTGGCGGCAAACGCCCGACCGGCCGGCACCCTGGCAAAAAACCAAACGGTAAGCGGTATGACCGCGACAAAAGTCATGGCATTTTCCTTGGCCAACATACCCAGCAGGAGGCTCAATGCCGCCGCGACCGAGTGCCAGCGTCTGCCCGTGTCGAAGTATTTCAGGGTCTAATACGCGGCGCCCAGACTAAACAATAAGGCCAGAATCTCATCTCGCCCTTTGATGTTGGCGACCGCCTCTACGTGCAGCGGGTGCAGGATAAACAACGCCGCACCCAGGAATGCTGCGCCAAACCACCAGCGTTTTTTGTCGGCCAAAGGGAAAAGCCCCAGCAGAATGCGGTACAACAGAATACCCGTCAGACCGTACAGCAGTATGTTGACAAAGTGACTGACATGCGCCAATTCGGGCCCGGGTTTTCCAAACAAAGCCACCTCCACAGCAAAGGTCGCCAGCGATAGCGGGCGATAACGCCCGCCTTCGAGCAGAAACAACTTCTGCTTGTCCTGAAAATACCCCATGAAACTGTCGTACGCGAAAATGTCGCGCAGGCCGGCAAAGCCTTTTTGAACGTAGGCATTGTTCCAGATAACCGCCTCGTCGTCGAGTACGTACCCCATACGGATTGCCTGGCCGTAAAGGGCAAAAGACAAAACCAATAACAACAGAGCCGGCAGCCAGTGCTGTCGCCAGAAACCGGATTCGAATGTATTCGTCAGGGCGATTTCCGGAGCGGACCTGGTGGGCGCAGGCGCGGACTTGGCCGAGGGGCGCGGAGCGGGCTTGCCTTTTTGCTTTGCAGACATGAGATTCGGGCACGGGTAATGCGGGAATTTGCCCCGCAGTGATCAAAAGCGGGCGCTAAATTACTTGCTGCCTGCAATTTGTCCGACTATTGAAACCAATTCGCCACTACGCCCGCCGGGCAACCACGGTTATTTCCTCGGCATGCAGCAATTCGTACAACAAGTCGTGGTATTGCTCGAAATCGGGCAAATTGTTGTGGCCCGCCCCTTGAATAGGGTACAACACAATGCGCTCCGGCGCCAGCGCCAGCAACATTTCACTTTGGCGGTAAGGAATCAAGCGATCGCGGCTGCCGTGCAGGATTCGCACCGGGCAACGTACTTCCCGAATATACAAATCGGTACGGATCGGGTAACGCAACAACCACCGGATCGGCAGTAAAAAACCATACCGGCTGATGTGGTACAGGAAAGAATAATACGGACAATCGAGAATCAGGGACTGTGGACGATGCCGCGAAGCCAGACGAACTGCCAGCCCGCTGCCCAGTGAACGCCCGTACAACACAATCTTCTTCTCCGATCCGTATTCCGCTTTCAGCCAGTTGTACACCTCTTCCAGGTCATCGTGCAGAATTTGTTCGGAGCGGCGGCCCTTGCTTTTGCCAAAACCGCGGTAATCGAGGATGAAAAAATCGTAGCCCTTGCCCACGAAGTCTTTGGCAAATTTTCCCCAGCCTTTGATGCTGCGCGAATTTCCTTTGATGTAAAAAACCACCCCCTTGCTGTTGGGCACCCGAAAATGAAGCGCGTTGACGGAGCCGCCGTCGTCCATTTCAAAATTGATCTCCGCAAAAGGAAAAGGATATTGATAGGCAAACCATTGCGGCAGGCGCTCCGGCCGGAAAAAGAACAGGTCCTGCCCGAAATAAAACAGGGCACACAGGGCGACATAAGTCAAAAAGACGATGAGTAACGCGGTCGTCACTGCAATTGCCATTGTTTTTCCCAGCTGCCAGCCAGATCGTCGGTACCGACAACGTTGGCCCAGCCGAGTTCGGGTTGAGATTGAATGCGGCGTCCCAGTTCAAGCTGACGGGGCGACAATATGCTTTCGGGCGACTGCCCCTGCCCGACCAGACTGTTGGCCCGGCAGGCTTGCAGACTGGTCATCGGTACACCACGCCAGTGGGTTTGCGACAAATAATATTTCGGCTCGCGATCGGTCCGAAAACCGGTATTCGAGTTGCAGGATTTTATGCCTTTCGACTGAACGGTTTTTTCCAGCTGCGCCGGCGTCACCCGCGTCGGATCGTACGTGACCCGCACGACTTCGCGCCCGTCCTGAAAACCCGGGGCCGTCTCGATCACACCGGGCAAGTTGCCCAGGGCGCCTTCACCGGTCCAGAAACAGCCCATGGTAAAAGTCGCTGTCTCGATGCCCGTTTCGCGGGCCTTCAATTCTTCCGAAAGCAACTCGAGATAAACCGGGACGGCCTGACCGGTTTTGCCCAAAGCGGCGCGAATACCGTCGACCAACTGGCCCGAAGAGCGAAAATCGGGCATCCGCTCTACCAGGTCGCGGTTGTCGGCGCCAACGATGCGCACAACCGGATTATTCCAGGCCGCTTCGCCAAACAGGCGCAAAGCCTCGGCGTCTTTCCCGTCTTTGTTGTTGTAAATACAAACCGGCTCGAAGTAGGTCTCAATCGCCTCCACGATCAGGGGATGACGCAGGGTGACGGAGCCATAGCGCGTGCAATTGCCGCAACCGGGCACCTCCTGGAACAGAATGAGCAGGGGTTTACCGGAAATTTTAGCCTTCGCGCGGCTCGCATCAAGATCGCGCGACCAGTGCACCGAGCCCAGTTCGACCGGGTTATCGGGCGTTTCGGTCGCCGAATCGTCGGGAATAGCCGCGGCGGCAATAGGCGGCACAGGCTCTTCATTTTCAACAAGTTGAGAAGTAGTCTCGTCGGGTTTGGGGAGATAAATGGCGGCAAAAATGAGCGCGCCAAGCACCAGTGCAGAAACCAGTTTTACAACCATAGGGATACAGACGTTTGAAGGGCTGGCTTCGGGGGCGTGCAACAGCGAATGGGCTTCGGGCGTCGTTTTAGCCTGCAAGGATAATCTTTATTCTTTCAATTTTGTATCAACTCAACCTTTCAGGAGATGATTACGAGAAACAAAATTTTGCTGGGCGCTCTGATCGCATTCATTTTACTGGCAATACTCATTTTCCGGCCGGTGCCTCTTCCGCCCGAAGAAGATTGCCTGGTCGTTACCGGCGTTGTGACTGAAATTTATGAAAACAAGGGGTATGACGTGATTTTCAAACTAAAAGACAACCCGAACCTGTATTACGTCAACCGCGGCACCCAGCGCGGTATCGACCTGAATGCCATACAACAACGCCTGCTCAACCAGCCCGTTACGTTCAAATATCCGCGATACTGGACCCCGCTCGACTGGAACAATACGGTCAGGCATTTGTCCAAAATAATACACAACGGGGAGACGGTCTTTACGGAAATAGGTTAGCGAGGGCTGCTTTTTACCCGAAAAAGCGCGCCCTTGCTCGGATTTTACACGGTCATTCGGCGAGTCGAACTACCTTTCGGCTCGCCGAAATATTTTTATCCGATGAAAAAATCCATTGCTCTTTTCGCGTTCACCCTCGGTTTTTTCGGGCTTTTTGCACAAAAAGCCATCACAATCGACGATTGTTTCACCTTTTTCAAATTTTACCCGGAATACGGCGGAAACTTCGAGTTTACTCCCGACGGTACGCATTACTACCGCGCCGAGGGCGGCAACATCGTGGAATACGACTTGCTGACCGGCAAAAAAGGCGCTACCCTGGTCGACAAGGCCGATCTGACACAAGCGGGCGAATGGGACGATTTTGAATTCAATGCCGACCGCAGCCGGGTTATGCTGCGCGGCAATACCGAACAGGTCTACCGCCACTCCGTCAAAGCCGATTATTGGGTATTCGACCTGAAATTCCGCAGGATGGATAAACTGTACAACGGCGGCACCGTACAATACGCCGTTTTTTCTCCACAGGGCGATAAAGTGGCTTTTGTAGCGGGCAACAACCTGCATTATAAAGACCTGGAAAACGGAAAAACCGTGCAAATCACCGGCGACGGCCAAACCAACGCCGTGATCAACGGTCTGCCCGACTGGGTCTACGAAGAGGAATTCAGCCCCGTCGACGGCGACGGCATGGTGGCCACCGTCTGGAGCCCCGACGGCACAAAAATCGGCTTCCTGCGCTTCGACGAAAGCCAGGTGCCGACCATGTCAATGACCCTTTACGACGAAGAAATGTACCCCAAACGCACCCGCTTCAAGTATCCCAAAGTCGGCGAGCGCAACTCCGTCGTCAGCGCGCATATTTTCGACCTGAAATCTGACAAAATGCTCGGCATGATCAAGGCGCCATCGCCGGAAGATTATTTCCCGCGCCTGCACTGGACCTACGACAACGAAATGATCGTCACCCGCCTCAATCGATATCAGGATACGCTGGATTTGCTCGTGGTCGGCACTGCCGGCGCACAATACAACGCCGGTACAGGCCAGGTCGAACTGACCACGAAACTATTGCTGCGCGAAACCGACCCCGCCTACGTCGAACTGGAAAGCAGCAACAAACTGATCTTTCTGCGCGACCGGCAGCATTACCTCTGGACGAGCGAAAAAAGCGGGTTCAACCATATTTACCTGCACGACATCCGCCCGGCCACCGGAGCGGCGCCCCTGGCGCTTACCCAGGGCAATTTCGACGTGACCAGCTTTTTCGGCGTAGATGAAAAACGGGGCAAATTTTACTACCAAACGGCAACCCCGACGCCCATGGACCGCCAGATCTGGGAAGGCGACCTGAAAGGCGGCACGCCGCGCCTGATGACCGAAGTGGCGGGCACGCATGAGGCAAAATTTACCCCGACCTTCGACTATTTCATACACAGCTGGTCGGACGCCAACACCCCGCCGGTAGTGGCCGTATGCAACCGCACGGACGACACCATCCGCACATTGGTCAAAAACGAACGCGTGCGCAAACTGCGCCGCGAATACGGCTTTGTCAACAAGGAGTTCTGGTCGTTCAAACTGGCCGACGGCACCGAACTCAACGGCTGGATGCTCCGGCCTGCAACGCTCGAGGCCGGTAAAAAATACCCGGTCCTGTTCGATATTTATGGCGGCCCCGGCTCTCAAACCGTTCAAAACCAGTACGATCCCTTCGCCGGCAGCTGGCATCAAATGCTGGTGCAAAAAGGCGTGATCGTCGTCAGTGTCGACAACCGGGGCACCGGCGGCCGCGGCCGGCCCCGGAACGCCGGCACCCGTCGCGAGTTGCCTGGAGATCGGTCCGCTGGAGGAGACCCGATCGGCCCGG
>JADZFP010000117.1 GCA_020849825.1 Saprospiraceae bacterium | reverse complement strand
CTATCCCCTGCCTATACCACCAACGATTTTTCCCAGCTGTCCATCCCCTTTCAATGTATCGGCACGGAGGTGGAATCCGGTTCGGCGGTGGCCATCAGTCAGGGCAACCTCACGTCGGCGATCCGGGCCAGCATGGCGATCCCGACGGTGTTTACCGCCGTGGATGTCGACGGCTGCAAGATGGTCGACGGAGGGCTGGTGCGCAACTTTCCGGTCACCGATGTGAAAGGCATGGGCGCCGACTATGTAATTGGGAGCAGTGTGTCGAGCGGGTTGCTGCCGCAGGAAAAACTGACCAACGCGGCTCAGATCCTGTTGCAAATCGTCTTTTTTCAGGAAGCGCTCGACGAGCCCCGCGAAGTAGCCCTCTGCGATATTTACATCAAACACCCCATCGACGATTTCAGCGCGGCGAGTTTCAACCGGGCCAATGAACTGATCGATCTGGGCATCCGCGAGGGCAACCACATTTATCCGCAACTAAAAGACCTGGCCGATTCGCTCGATGCCCTTTACGGCCCTTCGGGTTTTGTGGAAGACCGACTGCCAAGGGTCGATTCCCTGCTGATTACTTCCTGCGAGGTATGGGGCCTTCGGCGCACCACGTACGACTATTTTACCCGAATGATGGGTTTTAAAAAAGACCGCTATTACAAAGTAGAGGAGTTGAATGAAATGGTGCGCCAGGTATTCGGCACGCGTTACTACAACCGCATCACCTACGAGTTGCGGCCACAACCCGGCGGCAGCGCCGGCATCGTGTTTCATGTGGAGGAAAACCCGGCAACCTATGCCAAACTGGGCATGCACTACAACGGATTCAGCAATGCCAGCCTGATTGCAAACCTGACCACCCGCAACTTCCTTTTGCCCGACTCACGTTCGCAGATCGGCATAAACATCAGTGAAAACTTCAGGGCCCGGGCCGAACACCTGCAATACGTCGGTCGGCACCGCAATCGCGCGCTGATCGGGTCTTTGTATTTCGAATCCTACAATTTCACCACCTACGACGATTTCCGGAAAGACGGCCTGTTCCGGCAGTCGTGGTTCAACAGCGAGTTGAAATTCCAGTGGTCTCAGCGTCGGCGCTCCACGGTTGGCCTGGGTTATCGCTACGAAATTCTTCAGTACCGTCCGAGCATTCAGTCGCAGTTCGACCTTCGGGGGCGCAACCGGCTCAATACCGCCCTGTTTTATTTTCAGTGGAATACGATCGACCGGCCGGTTTTCCCCGGGCGAGGCGTTCGTTTCGACGGCGAACTGGGTTACGTGCTCCGCCAAAACCCGGCGGTGACCTTTTTCAACAACGGCGAGCCTATCGGCAACCTCGACTCCTTCGGCATTCGGTACAACGACTATGGCCGTATCTGGGCCAATCTGGAGACTTACACGCCCTGGCGCAACCGCTTCACCTTCTTTACCCAAACCCAACTGGGCGTCAATTTTAATTACCGCGACAACCTGCTCAACAACTTCTACATCGGCGGACTCAACCGCCTGCACCGCAACCAGGTGACCTTTGCCGGTCTGACCGAAGGCTCTGCCTATGCTTCCAATTTGCTGGCTTTCCAACTCGGGCTGCGCCGCGAACTGTTCAACAACCTGTACCTGACCCTGCGCGCCAACGCAGCGGTCAAGGATTTTATCGACAGTGAAAACCGCTTTATCGAACCCGAGTTTTTATCCGGTTACGCCCTTACGCTGGGCTACAACTTCGCCCTGGGGCCACTGGAGTTCAGCCTGCAATATTCGGATCAGGCCCGGCAGTTTGGCACCTACATCAACCTCGGGTTTTCTTTTTAAAAAAGGGGCTAAATCTCCGGCTCTACTTTGTAGCCCGCTTTACGGAGCAGGGCGATTACGCCGTTTTCGCCGCCCAAATGCCCGGCCCCGACGGCAAAAAAGGTCGGTTTTTCGCGCATCATACGGCCCATGACCGGTATCCAGTTGCGGTTGCGCCGCTGGAGCAGGAGTTCTTCATATTGCTCCACCCCCAGCGATTCGTCGGCGATCATGCTTTGCATGGCGCTGATGTCGGCGTCTTTGTAGAGGCGGATCATTTCGGCGTAGGCGTCGGAGCCGCTGTCCGACTGGCGCAGCGATTCCACGAGCATACGGGCTTGCACCTCGTAGGGAATACTGTCGAAAATCGACAACTGGTAATTGGTCGTCTCCAGGCCGTCCGACTCCAGTTTGCGGCGGCGGGCCAGGCGGTAGAGTTCCATTTCAACGGAGGTCATGCGCTGGTTGCCGAAGGGGCTGTCCCCGCCTGCGGGGCTTTCGAGCAGGGTGCTGACAAACATAGGCTTCATGCGTTCCATCAGACCGGGTGGCAGGCCGGCGCTGTCCATTTTGCTGCGCACAAAGGCGTAGTCGTCGGCCGGCAGCAGGTCGCGCAGGGTTTTGCCGCCGCTCATGAATGTTTTGGTCATGAGCGACATTTGCGCGCCGATATTGGTCATCTCCTTCATATCGATCTCGAAGGTGATTCTTTTGCTTTTGTCCAATGCGCCGATCGTGGCGTCGGAAAAATCAAGCTCGTTTTTGGGGATGATGTGAATGGTGCCGTAGAGCCAGGAGGGTTTGCTCAGGCCGTTGCCCGAAATTTTCCACAACAATGCTTTTTCGGACGGAACGATTTTATCGGGTGCGTAAACGGCTTTTTGCGACGAACGGCAAGCGACCAGGAACAGGGCTGGCAACAGCAGCCAATACCACAATTTTGACATCTTTAATTCTTTTGCGCTTAAACTGAAAAAACGGCCGGAAAGTTATGCCGATTATAAAAAAAGCGGCGCCATATCGTCGGGCGCCGCTGAAAAGCGGGTAAATGAAACCGTTTGAAAGACGTGGATTTATTGCCCGACTATATCGGACTTCATAGGGCCAAGAATGGCGAGCAACTCGCCTTTTTCGCGCTCCGGCACACTGAACTGATCCAGAGCGGCCACCAGATCTTCTACCAGCGCATTGAATTCGGCTTCGGTAATATTCATGCCCGTATGCGCATCCAGCATGTTTTTTCCCTTGTACTGGCAAGGGCCTCCTGCGCCGGCGCACACCTGATCGATAAGGTTGTTGCGCAGCAATTGGGTTCGGTACTGATCGGCTACGGTGGGGGCGAATCGGGCGTTGATCCGGTTGTCGGCAACCACGTTGGCGAGGAATTGGTCGACAACTGCGGATATTGCATTGATGCCGCCGAGTCGTTCGTACAAAGTCGGGTCGGGCGCCGGTACTGCGGGGGCGTCGTCTTTGCCACAGGAAAACAGCAGGATCGAGGCAAAAAGCGCGCTCAGAAGTGAAAAACGGATTGACAGGAGCATAATCTGATATTGATTTGATGAAAGAATATGGATTCAAACAGCGGTTGGCCGCCGGTACGTCATTCGGGTAAAAAAGACAAAAAGCGCTGCGAACAATACAGCGCCGCCCAGGTACAGGGAAGCAATCCATTTGAGCATGTCGTGGGGAACCGGGCATTGAGGCCCCTTGGCAGGAGCGAATTGTTTGGGCAAAACCGGACCGCCTGCCAGTTCTTCCAGGCGGTTGCGCAAGGCGCCGGCATCTGTATCCGTCGTGTGAATCAGCACGATCAGACCGGAGATTTCATTAAAGGTCGAGGCGGTGACGCCCGGCCACTGGCGTGCAGCCTGCGCCAGCAATTGGCCTGCGCGGGAAGTGGGTGTGTCAACTGAAAAGGCAGCGTAGGCGACTGCTGGTAACGAATCGGCAGGAGAGACCGGGCGCCGGTTCAGCCACCAGGCGATAAACAGCAATACGGAGAGCAGAAGAAATGTAAATCGCAGCATAAGACAGGCGGATGAAAGGGTGAAGACTTCATGTAAAGAAGACATACGAGCAGCGCCCGGCTTTGGATTTTTTTTCCTGAAAATTTCTTTACAGACACGGGAGTCGCTATCTCAAAGCGAAATTTTGGTTCTTTGCCCCGCCATGCCGTTTCACCCGGTTTCCCAACGAAGTAATCTGGCCGTCTGGTCCTTGCTTGCGCTCCTGCTGTTCCAGTGCGCCGGCTGGTTCGCGGTATGGCAGGTGGCATACCGGGGCGTGCGTTGGCAAATGCAACACACCCTGCATGCCGACCACCGGCCGACGGTCGGGCTGGTACTAAGCAAATCCGAGTTTGAACGGGTTAGAATCGACCATAAGGAGATCCTGTACGATGGTCTGATGTTTGATATCCGCGGCCAGCAGTGGAGCGGCGACTCCGTGCGGCTGGTGCTGATCCACGACTTCAAAGAGCAGCGTTTGCTGGAATCACTGGGCGCCTTGTTGTATTCAGGGCATTCGCCCGAGGGGCCTGCATCGCCCCTGGGCAACTGGTGGGCCAAATGGATGGGGGCCGTGTTTTTACCCCCGCCGGCCCTGCGTTTCGTATTGCAGCCGCCCGCCGATCCGGTTTTGGTCGAAACCTGTCTTTCACCGGCGGCACAAGGCCTGCCGCAGCCTTTTTCTCCCCCTCCCGAATTGGATAAAGTCAGCCAAAGTCCCCACGGGACCGCAACTCATTTTCCATCATAACTGACTTTATTTCATGAAAAAACTAGCCATACTTTTTGGCTTGGGTCTTGTCGTGTCCGCACGGCTCGGCGCCCAGGCCACCGATACCGCGCTTCAGGCTGTGCCCTTGCGCGAAACCATCGTCTCCGCCAACCGCGAACGCGAAAACCGCGACGCCGTCGCCCAGCAGGTGACGGTAATCAATCAGCGGTTGATCGCGCAGGCCAACGCGCAGAGTTCTGCCGACCTGCTCATCCAGAGCGGCGCCGCATTTGTACAAAAAAGCCAGCAAGGCGGCGGAAGCCCCGTGTTGCGCGGGTTTGAAGCCAGCCGGGTGTTGCTTGTCGTCGATGGCGTGCGCATGAACAACGCCATTTACCGTTCCGGCCACCTGCAAAATGTAGTTACCCTCGACAATGCCATGCTCGACCGCGTGGAAGTGCTCTACGGCCCCGCATCCACGGTGTACGGCACCGATGCGTTGGGCGGCGCGGTTTGTTTTTATACCAAAAACCCCGAACTGGCCGCTCCCGGTGAAAAATTCCGGACGACCGGCTCGGCATTTGCCCGCTACGGTACGGTCAATGAGGAAAAGACCGGCCACGTCGACTTCAGCCTCGGCGGCGAACGAATCGGCTCGCTCACCTCGTTTACGTACAGCGATTTCGGCGACCTGCGCATGGGCGCCCAGCCCGGCTTTGAAGGCAAATTCGGCGAGCGGCTTCAGTACGTCGAACGCATCGACGGGCGCGATTCGCTGCTCCGCAACAGCGACCCGCTGGTGCAGCGTTTTTCCGGGTACAAACAATACGACGTTTTGCAAAAAATACTGCTAAAAACGGGCTCGAACACCCACCACGTCTTCAACTTTCAATACAGCACTTCCTCCAACGTGCCCCGATACGACCGCCTCACCGACCCCGGCGCCAACGGCGGACTGGCCTCGGCGGAATGGTATTACGGACCGCAGAACCGTTTGCTGGCGGCCTACACCCTGACCGTGCACGACGCAGGCTGGTTCAACGACGTGGATGCCACCCTGAGTTGGCAGGATATCGATGAAAGCCGTTACAATCGCAACTTCGCCGCGCCGCGCCGCACTGCCCGCGAAGAAAACGTCAAAGTGTACGGTCTGACGCTCAATGCCAACAAACGCTGGGAGCGCCACACCATGCTGCTCGGCTTCGACGCGCAATACAACGACGTGACTTCAAAGGCCTACCGCACCAATGTGAATACCGGCGAAGTGACCACCCAGAGCACCCGCTACCCCGACGGCGGCAGCACAATGCTGAACCTGGCGGCCTATGCAACCCACCAGTGGCGATTGGCGGATAACTACAACTGGCAGTTCAGCGAAGGCCTGCGCGTGGGTTATACTGCGCTGGAAGCCAACTTCGTCAGCAAGGAATTCTACCCCTTCCCGTTTGACCGGGCGGAACAACGCTCGCCCACGATTTCGGGCAGCGCTGGCTTCGTGTATGGCCCTGCCAATCCTCTGCGCGTGGCATTCAACCTTTCAACCGGTTTCCGGGTACCCAACGTGGACGACCTGGCCAAGATTTTCGATTCGCAACCCGGCAGTGTCGTTGTGCCGAACCCTGACCTCAAACCGGAAAAAACCGTCAACGCGGAATTTTCGCTGACCGCCCAGGTTGCCGGCCGCCTGCGTTGGGAAAACGTGGTGTGGGGCACGCTCTTCCGCGATGCCATTGTGGCCGGCCCCTTTCAGTTTAACGGCCAGGATTCCATTGATTTCGACGGCATTTTAAGCCGGGTGTTGGCCAATCAAAATGCCCGGGAAGCCCGGCTGTGGGGTTTCAGCAGCACCCTGAACGCCGACCCGTACGATGATCTCGCCGTGTATGCCTCCTTCAACTATACCTACGGCCGAATCCTCAGTACATCACTGGAAGCGGAAAAACCGCTCGATCATATTCCGCCGGTGTATGGCCGGGTTGGCGCGCGCTGGCATACTTCCCGCGCCACCGCCGAAGGTTTTGTGTTGTTCAATGGCAAAAAGCCGATCGAAGACTACAACCTCGACGGAGAAGACAACGAACAGTATGCGCCTTCGGAGGGTATGCCCGCCTGGGTTACCCTCAACCTGCGCGGCAGTTACCGTTTCGGTAAAAACCTGACCCTGCAAGCGGGCATTGACAATGTAATGGATACGCAATACCGCGTATTTGCCTCCGGTATCAATGCGCCCGGCCGAAACCTGTGGGTGACGGCGCGGGTGAACTGGTAAGGCGAAAAAGAGCATGTTGAGGTTTCAATACCGCACCCTGGCGTTGTGATTAAAAAAAAACAAGGATATCCCGACGTAGCCCGGCGATTGAAATCTCAACATGCTCTACACGTTTAATGCCCTGTTTAATTACCAACTGTAAAAGAAAGAAACATCTGGCCTTCTCCGCTGGCAATACTCAGCCAGTACCCTCCTGCCGTCAGAAATCGCACATCCCAAACCAGGCGGATATCTGTTCCGGCACATTGCTGATGGGCCATCCTGCGCCCCTGAGCGTCCAGGATGTTCAGGTCCAGCGTTTGAAAAGTGTCGAAGTTCAGTTCCAGAACTAAATTATCAAGAACGGGATTTGGATAAAGCCTGTACGATTTCAAAGCCGGCAGATCACTGACGCTGCTGACAAGGCCAACCGAAGCGCAATATACCTCGGAACAGAGCTTGCAGTCTGATACCGTAACACAATAAACGCCCGGGTCAAGTCCCTGGATTTCGGCACTGCTTTGTCCCGTACTCCAGGCGAAGTCATAAGGAGTACACCCGCCTTCGGGCGTGATGGAAACCGACCCGTTCGATTGCCCCGTGGTTGCTGGCGTAATCACCGGGTTGAGCGCCAAGGCCGGCGGCTGGCCAACAGTGTATGGCCCGTAAACAGCGCTGTTGCCGGTTCCCGAAGTAATGGTACAAGTGTAATCGCCTGCTAAAAGTTGTTGGGCAATGGCGCCCGTATCCGGCAAACCCGACCACGCAAAATACAAATCGGGCGTTCCTCCGGTTGTGAGCACGCTGATGCTTCCCGTTGCCGATCCAAAACAAACGGCATCTGTAATCGCAATACTAACCTGAGGCAAGCTGGAAAGGATGGTAACCGGCACGCAGGCGGTGTCGGCCGAACAAGCATCCGCTGCAACAAGGCAAACGATATAATTGTCCGGCAGACTGTACAAATGACCGGGCTGCGAAGCCGCGCTGGTGGCGCCATCGCCGAAATCCCAATGATAAGACAGGCCGTTTGCCGATGTATTCAGGGTGGTCAGCGCGTCAAAATATACCTGCGGCGTGAAGTCGGCAGCCGCGGCAAATGGAGCAGGATCACTTTGAATGGAAGCATAGACACCCGTGCTGAGGTTATAATACGTGCCGCTTGCGCTGCTGCGCAGTTCCACGCTGCGAACCATGTAGGAGATCGAACCCGACCCGGCACAGGAATCGAGGTAGGTCGTAGTGGTCAGCGGAACCGTGTTGAGCAATAGGTAGGCGGTGTCGGCGGGCATTTTTTTATAAATAAAGTATCCCAGGGCGTCTGCCGGATCTTGCCAGTCCAGCTGTACATGAAGGCCTGCCTGACTTGCCTGCAAGTTTTCAACCGGCCGGAACATGTGCATACGCAGGGTAGGATCGCCCATAAGAGCGGAATGTATCATTCGGCCATAATAAGGAGGCGTATAAAGACCGAGATTGGTCATCGTGACCAATGCGGACTATCCGATATGCTCGCCCAGGGGCATGTGGTGCAAAAACCAGACAGGGCGGTTTCCCCAGGTGCTGGCCAAACAAGTCCGGGAGGCAATGGCTCCGCGCAGGAAATTGTTCGGGTAGTCCCAATCGCCAAAATAGGAACCAAACATCATGGTAAAGGCCGTTTGCAAGGAGTCGGTAGTGAAATTCGTCGTGCTGGAAATATCCGAGGCGCTCTCCGGGCCGCCGCCGCCGCATCCATACGACCACATGTAAGAGTTGTTCGTGAGCGTTTGGCGGTATGGGAGGTCTTTGACATTGGAAAAACCGAACATGGGGGTGAAATTTTTCCAGCCGGCCTCCCCAAATCCATCCAGCGCAGCCTGAAAATTATTGTCAATCAGGCCCCGTTCCATCATGGGCATCATACCGGTTCGCCAGGCGTGATTTTTATCGAGATAGCGCCGCAAAAGTTGCTCCTCGGATTCGGGAAACGCGGGCATATTCGAAAAGTCAATCCGTCCCACCTGCAATTTTATCGGTGTGGGGAAAAAACTGTTGTCAAACTTTCCATCGCCGGGAATATTGTCATTTCGGGTGCCGGGCGGAAAGGTCACATTAATGGTTTGATCGGTCCAGATGCCATCCAGGTTGGCATAAAACCCGTCGCACGGCCATGCGCCCCTGTGGTCGTCATGTCCGTCGGGAGCGATAAATCCGGAATAGGGCACCGCAACGCGTCCGAGAAGCAATAGGGCCTGGTTGTTATCCGGATGCATTTCTGCCCAGGATTGGATGTAGGCTTTCACCGTCGGCACGGGGTCGCTCCGGTCGATGTAAAGCGCCCGGACCTGCCAGCCATCCGCCTGGATATCGGCTAACAGACGAGCTATTTCCGGTGCAAGCGTTTGTTTGAACGTACTGTCTACGACTACCAGACAAACGCCGCGGTAATGCGTGGGCGGCACCTGAATGCCGGAATAAATATAACCTGCGCCAAAATTCGGGGTGCCATTTCCATAAGGGAAGGCTGGCAGGCTTTTTTTTACCTGATACTCATAACCAATGCCGGCAACTACGCTGGTGTCGGTCCAGGTTGTACTGCCCGGCCCGGCGACGGCCAGGCTGTCGCCCCACTGGGTGTCGGATTTGGCTTTTCGCCATATCTTATAACCTCCGTTTGCCGTATCCAATACCCAGTTCAGTACAATTTTGGGCGGGTCCGTCTGTACGGTCGCTTCCAGCATGACCGATTGCCTGCCGTCAATTACGTTTTGTGCCTTTAACGGTATGGCATTGAGGGCAAGGATGGCGGAGAGAAGGAGGGGGTGGGTGAATCCTGCGAAAAGACTCCGGATCATTTTACCGGCCTTTCCGTTGCGTCGGTTTTCGTCTCCACAGGTTTTTCCATTTTCCCGGGAAAATTGCGTCTCGTTTTGCATGCTGGTTTATCGTTGGTTGCTGAATAATTTTGGTGAAAAGTTAATGCTTTTTCACCTGGCACAGGATTTTAAACAGCTTCGGGAAGGACCTGGGTAGCCCGGTCAACCCAATCGAATCAATCAACCCCTTCGAATCAATTCTCTACATTGACCCCCGGATTAATAAAACCAGCCATTATGTCGGATATCGTATTTACCCTGATAAACAAGGAACTGGACCGCCAGCGTCGCGGGCTTGAATTGATTGCTTCTGAAAACTTCACCAGTCAGGCCGTGCTCGACGCCATGGGCTCCTGCCTGACCAACAAATACGCCGAGGGTTATCCGGGGCGTCGCTATTACGGCGGTTGTGAAATAGTGGATGAGGTAGAGCAACTGGCCATCGACCGGATCAAGGAAGTCGTCGGCGCAGCCTGGGCCAACGTGCAGCCGCACTCCGGCGCACAAGCCAATGCCGCGGTGTTTTTGGCCTGCCTGCAACCGGGCGATAAAATACTGGGCTTCAACCTGGCGCACGGCGGACACTTGTCGCACGGCTCGCCGGTCAACTATTCGGGTAAAGTGTACGACCCTGTGTTCTACGG
>JADZFP010000116.1 GCA_020849825.1 Saprospiraceae bacterium | reverse complement strand
GGCTTTGCGTGAAACTTTATTCGCCAGGGTTCCAGCAGGGCAGCCAGAATAATGAGACTGCCTCCAGACATCTACCGCCTCAATTCCACATAGCCGCTCAACCGTTTTCCGCCTTTTTCCAGTTCGATCAGGTAATAATACGTCCCGTCGGGCAGGGCCTTGCCGTTCCAGGCGCCATCCCAGGCATCTGCGTTGGAATAACTTTTTTGCTCAAAAACAAGGTTGCCGTAGCGGTTGAATACCTGCACGGTATTGTCGGGATAGGCTTCAATTCCCTGTATGTGCCAGAAGTCGTTGGTGTTGTCGCCGTTGGGCGAAAAGCCGTTGAATACGAGTAAAGGCTTGGCAAGCGTATCGGGCAGACTGACGGAGATAAAGACGGTAAGAGTATAGCAGGCTCCGCTCCCGTTGCAAAACTGAAAACAAAGCGTATCCTGTCCCTGTGCAATGCCGTTGAGGATGGCACAGTTGTTTGACACGTCGAGGTTGAAGGTCGCAGCGCCGTTATTGCTGTTGCAATTATTTTCAATGGAAACAGCCGGCGATGGCAGCAGCGCCGGGTCGGGGCAGAAGCTGGCGTTTTGCCCTGTGCTCAAATTGACCGATACCGTGTCGAACACTGCCGGCGCCGCGGCGCAGCCTAGCGTCAGCGGAACGGTATAGGCACAGTCGCTCAGCGTGTTGAAAAAATACAAAAAATGGTAGCCGGTATCGAGCCGGATACCCACCGTGCCATTTCCACAAGCCTGAAAACCCGATACCGGCGCATCGTTGTCGGTAATCAGCCAGTTGTCGAGGTCTTGCTCGCTGATGACGGTGCAAAAAACGCTGTCGCTCAGGCAGTTTCCCGTTTCCCAAAAGATTTGTCCGCTCGGGTCGGTGGCATAGGTGTGCACCGGCGGGCAGTCGATACATTGCACGGAAATGTGTACGGTGTCGGCGCAGCCGGTCTGGATGCGGCGCAGCACCAGTTCATGGTCGCCGGGCAGAAACCGGAGTTGGCTTCCGCGCGGGATGAACTGCAGGCTGGATTGCAGCAAATCCACCACGGCCTGCGAAGAGGTGGTGCGTATGGGGCCGTAGTTGTTGGCCGGATTGCCGCCGATGATGTAAAAATTGTTGACAAACATCCAGCCGGGCACGGGGTCGAGCTGGTTCATGAGGGCTACGAGGCCGTTGACGTCCTGAAAAGCGCCGGAAAAGGTCTGGCCGTTGATCGACCATTCATTGAGTTGATAAGGGCTGCCGGGCGATAGCAGGCCCACAGAATAACTCACCACCGTGTCGAGGTCGCAACCCAGATAGCCGAGCAGGTAGGGCAAATCGTTGTCGGTGAGAGCAAAGTTTTCAATTTCGCCAAAAGGAATGGGCAAACACACCCAGGCCCCGTTGTCGCAATCGGTTGTCTCAACGCTGAGGTTGTCTTCGGGCACAAACCCAACCGAACAATCGATCGGGGGAAGCACGGTCGGGATGTAGCGGATGGTGTGGCTGCGCATTAGTTGGGTGTCGCAGGCGGCCACCAGAATGGTGTCTACATTGAACCCCGGCAGGGCATTGGCCTGAAAACTCAGGCAGGCCGATGCGGGGTTAATGTTGTATTTCCCGAAAGCGTCACTCGTGCCGCTCAGTCCGGGTCGGTTGAGTTGCAGCACAACCGGATTATTGAATGCAGGCGGAATAATGCCGCAGGAGGTGGCTGTTTGGTCGGTTTGAACGGTGAAATAAAGGGTTTCGTAAGAAGGCGGCTGGGTCAGGATGCTGACAATCAGGCAGATGGTGTCGCTCAGATTCGGCGGACTGACATTTACCGCCACACAAATCGTATCGACGGCATAACCCGTTGTACTGCCGGCAGCATAACTCAGGCAACCGGCTGTGGAGAGCGTCCAGGAGCCATATCCGGAGCTGCCCGAAAAACCGCCGCCGATCAACTGGTAATCTACGTTGGCCGAGGGAATACCGATCGGGCCTTCAAGGCAAAGCAGCCCGATGGCGCCGCCGGGCACAAAAAGCGGCAGGGTATCGTTGCGCGAACAAAAGCGCGGCACCAGATAGGTGTCGAGCGTATCGGTGCAAAACAGGCTGTCGAATACCACGGCTTTGTACAAGCCGGCCGGCAGGTTGATGCGGTCTTCGGTATTGTTGGAGCCGGGCAGATCAAGCCAGTCGACCCGGAACCCGCCGTTGCCCCCGGAGATGCTCAACTGAATTTGACCGCCTTGTTCGCAGGTTTCCGGGATGATTTGCGCCGTTGTGACGATTGGAGGTGGTTGGGTAATATAAAACGAGTCGAGGGGAAGGGCACAACTGTCCGCATCGACAATCTGGAGGTAATATTTACCCGGCAGGAGGTTGCCAGGCTGAAACTGAAGATTGTTGGTGTCGCGAATACTAAACGTGTAAGGCAACGCGAAATTCGGGCCGGGCACAACCTCGAACCCTACGAAGCCGGTTCCGCCGCCGGGACAGGAGATGTTGTACGGCGTGATATTGACCTGGGCCTGCACCACGGCTTCGGGGATGCTGAACTGAGCCTCATCGGTGCAACCGGTGGCGTTATCGACAATTTGGCAAACGTAATCGCCGGCCGGCAAACCGTTCAGGGTGGCCGAAGGGCCCAGGCTGTACGCGTATTCGCCTGAGCCACCGCTTACGTTGATCTGTGCTGCTCCCGTGTTTTTACCGCATTTATCGCCTTGTAATATCTCGACACCTGTCTCAAGCGGGTTTACATTGGGCACACAAACTTTGAATACTGTGCTGCAACCGGTACCCGGCTCTGTGGCGGTGATGTAATAACAAATACTCAGCAAGCCGTCGTTGACGGCCCCGATCTCGCCGTTGTCCCACACGTAGAACAGGCTGGTGGGCGACAACGAGACCTCGCCGTTGGCAGCCAGACAGTTGGAGGGCTGAACATCGACGACCTGCACGGCCGGGCCGTTGGAATTGTTGACGATGATGGTAGTGTCGAGCGTGCAGGCCGGTTCGTTGTTGCGCGTAATCGTCAGTTGGTATGCACCCGCCGGCAGCAGCGATGCAGAGCCGGTCATCGATACCGAGGGGTCCCACTGAAAACTGTATCCGTTGTTGCCGCCCAGCAGATTGACGCTGATCGAGCCGCCGGACAAACCGCACAGACTGGGCTGTACGCTGATGGAAGCAATTGTAATCGGGTTGCCACAAGAATCGGCTTCTGTATTAACGACTGTGCTGCCCCGAAGGACGACCACACCCAGACAGGCAAGTATCAAAATAAAGCAACGCAAGCCCCGGAATCGGGGAATCGGGAATGGGGGAGTATGCATTAAAATGAAATTTATACTGAAGGGGCTAAAACAATGCCATTCTTTTTTATAATGCGAAGTAACAATAAATTTTTGATTTTCAGTTTTTTATAACATTATTTCATTCTTGTTTTTTTCGACAATGCCCGAAAAATGTCCTTTCTTCGACTGGCTGCCCCGCCTACATTTGTACCATGGTTAGGAATCAGGACCAAACTTCTTCCTGAAAATTTTCCTTTTCCAACAACAAGGGGGCTCTGACCCGTCAAACACAAACTACTTCTCAACTAAAAAAATCGACGTTGCCCATGGAAACGAATATCCGCGCACAATTCCTCGGCAGCTTGCCGCCTCTGGCCCCTCTGGATGCCCAGGAACTGCAACAACTCGCCGGTATGACACAATACCAGCGCGTGTCGAAGTTTCACTACATCTTCATGCCCGACGAACCGGCCGATCATTTGTTTTTTCTTATCCGCGGCCGGGTAAAGCTCGGAACTTTCGCCTACGATGGTCGCGAGGTGATCAAGGAAATCCTGCAGCCGACGATCATTTTCGGTGATCTGGCCCTGGCGGGGGAGTCCAGGCGCTCCGAATTTGCCCAGGCCATGCACGACGAAGTGGAATACCTGTCGGTGCGGGTCAGCGATTTCCAGCAGATGATGCAACAGAACCAGCGGCTTGTATTCGCGTTCCTGCAATACCTCAGCAACCGCCTCCAGCGGGTGGAGGAGCGCCTGGCTTCGCTGGTACTCAAGGATGCCCGCGAGCGCATCATCGACTTTTTGGTGGATACGGCGGGCAAGGAAGGCCGTCGCGTTGGTTATGAAACTCTGGTCAAACACTGCCTGACGCAGCAGGAAATTGCCAACCTGACCGGTACCAGCCGCCAAACCGTCACCTCGGTGCTCAACGATCTGCGCAAATCAAACCTGATTTACTTCAATCGCAACAGTATTCTGATACGCGACCTGGAAAAACTGGCCTGAGGAAGGAGCAGCGGTCGCAACGAACCATGAAACAATAAGAGCGCGTTTAAATTTCAGTACCGACTGGTAACTGATTTTTAAACGCGCTCCTGCTATTTATACAAAGCGCTCACTGCTCGTCGTTTTTTCCATTCACTATTTTTTCATAAAACAGCCCGGCCTCGGTCATGCGGCGGTCCATGTTGTCGAAATTGACCCGAACGAGGCCGAATCGGTAGGTAGGGCCCAGGTGCCATTCAAAGTTGTCCCAGGTACTCCAGTGGATGTACCCGCGCAGGTCGACGCCCTCGGCAATAGCCTGGTGGCATACTTGCAGGTAGTCGCGTATGGCCTGGATACGCACGGAATCCTGGTCGGTACAAATGCCGTTTTCGGTGATGATCAGGGGTTTGCGGTATTTTTTCCAGAAGCGCCGCAATATCCGGCCCAATCCTTCGGGCCGGTAGCCCCACATTTTATCGTGCGGGATACCGCGTTTTTCGAGCGCTTCGAGGCGGTTCATGGCGTCGATGGGGCGCGGGTCGAAGAGCATGTAGGCGTAATAGCTCAATCCCCAGAAATCGCATTTTTCAAAAGGCCGCGCTGCGCGGGTCAGAAACCACCAGCGCGCCAGACTGGCAGCCAGGTGGCCGGGCCAGTTGGCGCCGTCGAACCAGGCGGTATTGAGGGAGATGCCGATAGGAGCGTCTTTGTATTTTTCCCGGATAAGCGTGTAAGCAATGTCGTGTGCCTGCCCCATGGTGTCGAGGGCTTTGTTGGCCTGAAAATATTTGCCTTTGCGGTGCGGCGGAAAATCGCCGAAAAAGTAGGCGTTGACGGCAAAAACGTTCGGTTCGTTAAAGGTGTTCCAGTAGGCAGCGTATTCCCCGAAATGCTTGATGCACTGTTGTACGTAGTTGATATACAGTGTTATATTGTCTTCGTTCAGCCAGCCGCCCCGCGCTTCGAACCAGTTGGGATGCATGAAGTGGTGCAACACGAACATCAGCCTGACGCCGCGGGCGCGCAGGTCGTCGAAGAAAGTGCGGTATTCGGCTACGACTACCGGGTCGAATTTGGCCAGGGGTTCGGGTTGCAGCCGCGACCAGTCGACCCCGCAGCGATAAATACTGCCTAGCCGTGCGATATAGGCGGCGTCTTCGGCACGGCGTTTCTCATGGTCGGTGGTGCGCTCAAACACATAGCCGTCGCGGGCGCGCAGGCCTCGCCACGGGTGCTCGCCGGCGGTTTCGACTTGCGCGGCGGCCGT
>JADZFP010000115.1 GCA_020849825.1 Saprospiraceae bacterium | reverse complement strand
GGGGCGCTGGATAAAATACTGGTAACTGATGCCAGCGGAAACCTGGGGCAGGCCGGTGCCTTTGTTTTCCTTGATGCGCCAGTTGGCATCGGCGACCTGGAGTTGGGCGATCCGGATTTGCGGGTTGTTTTCGAGGGCGTAGTTGATACAATCTTCGAGGCGTCGGCCTTCTGTCGATTGGGCGAACCCGGCCTGGCTGCCTAGCATGATCGCGAGCAGAAGATAAAAGGATACGTTGCGGAACATAGTTCAGGAGAGTTTTGCTTTTAATACCTGCAGGCCCCGTTCGGACACAATTCCGTACAGGTAATGGGTGAGGTATTCTTTGAAGAGGATTTCTTTTTTATATGTGAGTTGAGGGAAAAGACTTTCATCAAAAAGCAGCAGGGAAAGGCCGATGTGTAATTTGGCAATGATATCGACATCCATATCGGGGCGATAAATGTTTTCCCGAATCCCGCGTTCAAGGTTGCGCCGCACAATGCCGTACAGAAACCCCTGTATGAACTCCTGCAGTTTTTCCCAGGCGTCGCGGTGGTATTTCTGGAGGTCGTAGACGATGTTCGATTTCATCTGCTGCATTTGCTGGGTATTGGCTTCCATGACGATAAACAGCTCGTCGATGGCATTTTCGGCCACTCCCGCCAGCGAAACGCATTGCTCTTTTTCCTCCTCGATATGTTGCTCGATGATCCGCATGACGAGGTCGTTTTTGTTTTCAACAAACTGATACAGGGTTTTTTTGGAAATCCCCAACTCGCGCGCCACATCATCCATCGTAATGCTTTTGATGCCAAAACGCATGAACAACTCGGTCGTGCGCCGCATCCATTTTTGCTGTTGTTCAGTTATCATGGCGCAAAGGTAACAACGGAAACGATTTTACAAAAAAATGTTTCCATTGTTTAAATGGTTTTTCGATAAATGACGTATAAAATTCCATTCAGGTTGCAGTTTGGGCCGACAAACAGAATAAAAAACGCCGGGCCGTGAACAAACGTCACGGCCCGGCGCAGAGTTCGGCCCCAAGGCTAAAATTTAGCGTACAGCGAAAAATTTCATTTTGTAGTCGGTATTGACTTTACCCTGCCGGATGTCATCCAGTTTGCGCTGGATCAGGCGTTTTTTCAGGGGTTTGAGTTTTTCCGTAAACAGGACACCCTCGATGTGGTCGTACTCATGCTGGATGATACGCGCATTGATCCCGGTGAAGGTCTGTTCGTGGGTTTCAAAGTTTTCATCCTGCCAGCGCATGCGGATTACCGGTAGGCGGTCGACGTCGCCCCTGATGCGCGGGATGCTCAGGCAGCCTTCTTCATACGACCAGGGTTCGCCGGTTTCTTCCAGTATTTTGGCATTGATAAATACGCGTTTGAATCCGGGTTCTTCGTCGCTGTTTTTTTTGTCGGATTCGAGTTGTTCCGAATCGATTACGAAAAGCCGGACGGCAAGGCCAATTTGCGGAGCGGCCAGCCCCACACCGTCGGCATGGTACATGGTATCCCACATGTTGGCGATTAGTTCGGAGAGTCCGGGGTAGTCGGGACCAATTTCAGCGGCGACTTTTTTGAGCACCGGTTGGCCGTAGGCGAATATGGGCAGAATCATATCCAGTAATGTTCTTGCATGTATTGCTCCAAAATCAGCGCGGCGGCAATTTTATCCACGAGAGTTTTGTCGCGTCGTTTTTGTTTTTTGATACCGCTGGCGAGGATGATACGTTTGGCTTCGTTGGAAGTATAGCGTTCGTCCTGACGCAAAACGGGTTTGCCGGGAAAAAGTTTTTGCAGTTTTTCCGCAAAAATATCGACTTGCGGGGCGATTTGCGCGGGATTTCCATCGGGATACAGCGGCAGCCCGACGATAAATTTTTCCACCTCTTCCGTTGCGCAATAGCGGCCAAGAAAATCGAACACCTCGCCCGTCGGTACAGTGGTAAGGGCGCTGGCGATGATCTTCAATGGGTCGGTAACGGCAATACCGGTGCGTTTCAACCCAAAATCGATGGCAAGTATGCGTCCCATGGCGCAAAGGTAAATTGAATTGCGGTAGTCTTTATTGGGCGATCTGCTCCGAAGTTTTCGGTACCAATAATAAAGGGGTGACGGAACGGCCACCCCTTTATTTATTCGCTGCTTCGAATACCTTACTGTTTGGGTATGCTGCCCGGCATCTGGGGCGCCTGGCTGGGCAGGTAAGGTTCGAATTGTTGTTCGAGTTCGTTGGCCAGTGTGCTGTCTTTCATGTCGTCGGCCACGCGCAACAGGGTTTGCAGGTTGCCGAGGGCATACTGGTAGTCCTGTTCGTAACCGTCCTGGAAGCGCGGGGAAAGCGACTGGTGGAAGCGCATTTGCTCTTCAAGACTGCCGGCCATTTTCCGGATCGTTGCCGCGGCTTTTTCATTGGCGCCGGCGCGGGCGTAGAGGTCGGCCATAAAGGCGGTGAACTGATCGTTGGGGAAATTATAATCCGGGAACACCTCGAAGTATTTGTCGGCCAGTTGGATCGCCTGCTCTTTTTTGCCGTCGGCAACCAGCTGCCGGCCCGTGCGGATGATGGCGACGCGCATGGTTTGCAAACTGGGCATATAAGAGCGGTCGACGTGGAGTTTTTCCTTGTCGAAATTGCCCCAGGCCCATTTCTCCATAATGTTTTTGAAGGCGATATCCTCGTTGACCCGGCCGGCGCCTACCATGCCGTAGGCGCGCAGGTCGCTTTGCGATTTGACGGGTACCAGGCGCAGGGCAAGTCCTTCGAGTTGCATGTAATCCTGCAGACCCAGCAGGCGTTCTTCGCGCACGGTGACTGCCCAGTAGATCGGGCGTTCCCAGAGGTTGTTGGCAATGATGTCGAGCATCGCCAGTTGGTCTTTGATCAGGAAGGGCGACTTGTCGCTGAGGCCCAGACTGAAACGCATGGTATCGACGACGGCCGAGTCGCTGACGACGTTGTACTTGCGTACCTGTTCTTTATCGACGGCCATGAACAGTTTGTTCGAAGGCACGAAGGTTTCAAAGTCTTCGCCGCCGGGGATCGGCAGGCGGTGGTCGTCGGCGATAAATTTCAGCCATTGCTGGAGTTCCATTTCGCGCCCGCTGTCCTGATCGGCCAGATAGGGAATCTGGGTGCGTTTGTCGCCCCGGATCTTGTCGGATGGAATGCTCATTTTGATGGCCGGCGAGTTATTCACCGTCCGCCTCAGTTGTTCGATGTACCAGTCGACGGCGATCAGCGAGAGGTTGACCACGCGCACGTCCGTACGGATACCTTCTACTTCCTGGCAATACCAGAGCGGATAGGTATCGTTGTCGCCATAGGTAAATATGATGGCGTTGGGCTCGCAGGAATTGAGGAAGTTGGAGGCGTAATCGCGGCTGGCGTAGTGTTTGGAGCGGCTGTGGTCGTCCCAGTTTTGCGTGACGATGAGCAGCGGGGCGGTCAGGGCCAGGGCTGTTGCCACGCCGGCGCCGGCAAGGCCCGGCATTTTCAGGCGGTTGTTCAGCAGGTCGTACAGGGCCAGCACGCTCAGGCCGACCCACATGGCGAAGGTCACGAAAGAGCCTGCGAGTACGTAGTCGCGTTCGCGGGGTTCGTTGGGCGGCTGGTTGGAATACACGATAATGCCGATACCGGTAATGATGAACAGGGCCATCAGGGCGGCAAAATCGCGCGGCCGGCGCTGCATGTGGAAGAACATACCGAGGAGCCCCAGGAAGAAGGGGATCATGTAGTATTTGTTCCGGGCAGCGCTGTTTTTCTGGAATTCGGGCAAATCCTGTTGGTTGCCCAGGCGCATTTCGTCGTAGAAGTCGATACCGGAAATCCAGTTACCGGCGCTGGGGTCCCAGGAATAATAGCCCTGGTCGCCGTTTTGGCGGCCGGCGAAGTTCCACATAAAGTAGCGCCAGTACATCCAGCCGATCTGGTATTTGAAGAAAAACTCGATGTTGTCGCCGAAGGTGGTTTTACCGTTGGGCTTGTCGATCCACTTGCGGTACAATGCCGGGCGGCCCTGCGTGTAGTCGCCCATGCGGGGGAACAGCGATTGGTCGCCGGGCGAAAAGACCGGGTCGATTTTCTGCTCCACAATCTCGTAGCGATCGCCGACGCGGCCGTAGCGCGGCGTGCGTTCGTAGCGGATCGGGCGGGCGTCGAAATCCGGGCCGCGCAAAAGCGGACGTTCGCCATACTGCTCGCGGTTGAGATAGGGCAGCAGGCGCATGGCGTCGGAGGGGTTGTTCATATTGATCGGCGTATTGGCGTTGGCGCGGATCACCACCATGCCGTAGGCCAGGTAGGCTATAATCATGACGCCGAATGCCACGACCATGCGTTGTGCCAGGCCGTTGCCGTTTTTCTGTGCGCGTTTGAGCAGAAACCAGAATACTACGCCGAGGGTCAGCAAGGTCGGGAATACCCCGCTGTGGAAGGGCATTCCGAAGGAGTTGACCATCAGTTTGTCGTAAAAGCCCCACATTTTGGGGATACCCGTGATAATCAGGCTCTGCACCAGCAGGATAAACAACACACCCGCACCGGCAGCCACCAGGGTACCGGTGAGCGTGATTTTTTCCCGCTTTTTAAAATAATAAAACATGGCCAGGGCCGGGAACGTCAGCAAGCTGAGCAAGTGGACCCCGATGGACAACCCCGTGGAGTAAATGGCAAATACCAGCCAGCGGTCGGCCTGGGCCGTATCGGGCAGGTTGTACCATTTGAGCACGGCCCAGAGGGTCATGCAGGTGAAGAAGGTCGACATGGCGTACACCTCGCCTTCCACGGCAGAGAACCACACCGAGGAGATGAACGCGGAGGTCAGACCGGCTACCACGCCTGCGCCCACTACGGCGATCGCCTGACCGCCTTCGGGCTCATTGCCGCGGCCCACCAACGCAATGCGCGCCATAATGGTAGTGCCCCAGCAAATAAACATGGCGCCGAACGCTGTGCAAAGCGCCGACATCAGGTTGACGGCATAGGCGATCGAAGAGGGATCGTTGGACACCAGCGACCCGCCCCAGGCAAAAAGACGGCCCACCAAAAGGAAAACCGGAGCGCCCGGCGGGTGTACTACCTGTAATTTATAGGCGCCGGAGATAAACTCTCCACAGTCCCACAAACTGCCCGTGGGTTCGGCCGCCGCCCCGAGGACGATGGCTGCCAGGGCGAATACCAGCCAGCCGGCGACGTTGTTCAGCGTACGAAATGAATTCATGCGAGGTGTTCGTTATTTTGGAAAAGATCGCCGGCAGACGATGCCCGACGGCGGATATTTTAGGCTAAGACATGATAAAAGAAGCGCAAAACTAAAAAAGTCCGTGCAAGCGCCACTTTAACCTGCGGAAAATGAGTGGTTAGGATGATTTAGGCCATAAACACGCAGACGATAAGCCTAAAAAACACCTTTTGGGTTTTCATCTTGAATTGGCAAAAATCAGACAACGGAGGTGTCTTATTTGGGGTTATTGGTTTTTTTAGATATTTTTGAACGTTATTTTTCACCACAAACCTTTTTACTTATGAAACCTCGCACCTCGCACCTCGCACCTCGCACCTCGCACTGACGTTGATCGTATCTATGATCCTCTTAATGGAAAGCCTTAGCGCCCAGACCCCGCCATCGAATTTTGTCTGGACCTGCGGCACAACCGAAGAAGAAGCGTCGGAGTCTGCGCAAACAGCCACGCCCGAATCCCCCATCTGCACTGATCCAAACGCGGTCAAATACATTCGGGTTGCCTTTCATTTTATCCGGGCCGAGCATTTTTTTGTCCGTTCGGTGTACGACGACTGCCTGGTCAATCCCCCTGTATATCGAACCTACATCGGCTACGGCAATTTTACCGCCAACAGCGATGGCAACGGCGACTTGACGTACAACGGCTACCAACGCGCGGAAGACATTGTGGCCAAGGCAAACGAAGAATTAGCCCAAAATCAAAAACAATGGCGTGAAACGCCCGGGATCAGTTACCCGGCTACCGCCCCGGCCAATCCTTTGCGATACGTGTTGACGGGCGTGTATTTTCATGCCAACGATATCGCGTTTGATCCGGATTTTTCGACGGCAGCGATTCATACTGCTTATGACGTTGGCGGCAATGAAGTACTCGATGTGTATTGTATCAACAACGAGTATGAACCCTGGAATGGTCAGGGGCTGGGCGGGGCTTCCACAAATAAATACGTTTTTTTAAATGACTATTTTATCTATCTGCGCCCCAATTGCCGGGAATGGTCGACGCAATTTTCCGGATCAAGCCTTAACCACGAAATTGGGCACTCGCTTTCGCTAAGACACACTTGGGATGTGGATGATCTATGTAATGATACCCCCAAGGGATACATTTACGATCAGATCCCCCCTACCGGTGGGTGTATTCAAAACCAATATGCGAATTGCTGGAAATATGATCCTGGCGTACCCGGCTGCCCGAAAAAGCCCTGTGACGAATGGCACAAGGTGTCGAACAACATCATGGATTATAACCAGTATTATTACCATGCTTACACGGAATGCCAACTGGCTCGCATACACAACAGCTTAACAGGTCAGGGTAACACATATATCCACTCTTGCAACGGCTGCGCGCCATCGAACGCGTTTTTCGACATTCGGGGCCCGGTAAAAGTATGCCCCGAACAGTCGCCAACGTACGTTTGGCTGGAAGGCCAGGCTTGTCACAACGAAAACCGCTACCTGATAGAAATATGCACGGTAGACGATTCGGCGCCGGATGATTGCCTAAGCGGTTACTGGAACTCGGGTTGGCAAACCGGTACGGTCGGCCGGATTAATTTAGCCACTTTGTACAACTTCTTGCCCAACCGGACGTATCGAATCAGCCTGAAAGTGGACAATACCGAGTGCCCCGGCAGCCATGAATACGTTCGTCTTTTGTATACGGAGGACTGCGACGTGCCGGTTCCGCCTTGTTGCATAGGGCTGTCGGTAGCCCCGAATCCGTTCAATGCCGAGTTGACGATATATTGGGAAGCGCCGGAAGAAGCGCTGTTGAGTTTTTCATTGGTCCATTTGTTTACCAACCAGATTACGCCGTTGCGCAGCCCCGCGCCAACGCCCGTCGGGCCGCAACAACAAACCTGGTCCACGAGCGCGTTACCGTCGGGCAATTATGTTTTACATACCTGGTACGCCGGACAGCACTATTCCCAAAACCTCGTAAAACTCTGACCATGAAACGTCTTTTCTATTTCGGGGCCGTGTTCCTGTCGATATGGCCAATGTTTCTATTCGCTCAAACAGCGCCTACATTCGAGATGCCATTGTACTTCTCGGATTCACTGGGTAATCTGGATACCTTGGTTATAGGATACAATGACCTTGCATGGAATGTTTACAACCCGATATACGACGGTACCGAGCTGACTGAGCCGTTTGATAGTGTTTTTGAAGTAAGAGCAGCTCACTATGAAGATGACTGGGATGATGGCTTTCAATGGGCTGACAGAATTATGGGCGGGATAGAAATAAGTTCCGGAATACCTTGCGGGGTTTCTAATGATTTGATTGTAGGTGTATCCTGTAAGTACCCTCCGCTAACGATCTTCTACGACAGCACCCGCCTGAGCCACCCCGATAGTTGCCGTACTAATACGATTCTATCACGGGATTTGGGAATATTCCTTTTACAGTATTGGTGGGATGCCGACGACTGGCGCTGCATGAGCAAGGTGGACAAGATCGTGGACGATCTTCAACCTCATATCTTTTCCAATAACGAGGCGCTGACAGTAAACGCGGAATTAGAAGGCCAGGGAGAAGTGTCGCTGCCGGCATTTTTCGTGGTATTTCGCGACTGGGGTCCTTGTACGGATTCCACCATTCTTGAAGTAAGGGTTTCAGATAACAAGACAGAGCCGCGGGTATTTCCAAATCCTTGCACCTCGGGCGAGTTGGTTACAATGGAATGGCCGGTAGCGTCTGCCGGGGAGGGGTCGCTTTGGTTGTATACCGCGACAGGCGTATTGGTACGCCGCCAGGTATTTCCGGCCGGTCAGACCCGCGTGGTGCTGTCGACCGAGGGGCTTGCGCGGGGCTGGTACGTGATATTGGTGCGCGACGTAGAGGGGCGGGTTACCGGGGCGGCGAGGATGGGGGTGTATTAAACGGGGAGTTTTAAGCAGGAGGTTGACTCATAAACCCGTATCAACCATTATCAACCTCGTCAACTTCCTGCTTAAAACTCCCTGGCGGGTAACATAAAAACGAGAGGCCGAGGAGCAGTTCAACGCTTCGCGGCCTCTGTTTGGATGTTTTCCGGGCAGGATTCGACCTGCTTATTGCGCCATTTTCTTTTTTACCAATTCCGTCACATCTTCCGTATCGGCCGCAAACAGCATGGCGCCGCTGCTGGTATCGAAGATCATAAGGTAGCCGTTTTCCTTGGCGACGGCCTTCACGGCGGCATCCACTTTGTCGAGGATGGGCTGCAGCAGTTCGTCGCGTTTTTGAGCGACTTGCTGCTGGGCATCTTCTTCAAATTTCTGGATATAAGCCTGCTGTTTTTGCAGCTCTTCCTGGCGTTTTTGCGCCTGAACGGGCGTCAGCTCGCCGGCGTTGTATTCTTTTTCCAATTGAGCGTAAGCGGCCTGGAAAGATTTGGCCAGGGAGTCGTCGATGGCCGTGAGTTTATCGGCGAAGACCTTGAGGTCGTCGTTGGCTTTTTTGGTTTCCGGCAGCGATTCGAGCAGGTTGCCGAGGTTCATGTGCCCGTATTTGGGCGTGGGCGTTTGTGCCGAAAGCGCGGTGGCGCCCAGGAACATGGTCAACAGGGTCAAAAATTTAAGTTTGCAGAACATTGCTTTAAAAAGAGAGTTGTTGTTCAGAAGAAACGAAAAGAAGGCGCAAAAGTAACAAAAAACGGTACACCCTGCACGAAAGACGGCAGATGTGCGCCGCGGGTCAAACCCTGGATTGGGTATACGTTTGTGCATGAAATTAGCCGGCTCAGCCAGCGTTTACTTTCTGATAAACGTATTTGAGCCTGCAAGTGTGTTGTCTTGCGCCACAACAATTTTGGGTTTCCACCCGGGAACGCGGCAGGCAAACCGATACCGTGCAGCGTTTTCCGTACCTTTGAACTTGTTTTTAAAAAAATCAGCATTCGTGAAAAAACATTTCTTTCTCCTCATATTCAGCCTGATTGCTTGTTCGGCACTGCAGGCCCAACAGCCCGCCACGCCGGCAAAACCCCAACTGGTGCAATTTTCCGGTATGCTCATCACGGATGCCGAAGGACGGCTCACCCCGGTTCCCTACGCCAGTATCCACCTGCCCGACAAAGGTCGGGGCACATACTCCGATTACCGGGGCTTTTTTACCCTCGTGGTAGAGCGCGGCGATCGCGTGCGCTTTACCTGTATCTGATTCGATCCGGTCACCATTCGTATTCCCGATACCCTCACCCAGGATCGATACTCCGTTGTGCAACTCATGACGGCCGATACCATCAATCTGCCCGAAACGGTGATCTTTCCCTGGCCTTCGCGCGAACATTTCACGATCGAGTTTCTTCGTATGGACGTGACGCCCGAACTCCAGCGCCGCGCCGCCGAAAACCTGGCCAACGAATACCTCACCGAAGCCCGCAAAAACCCGGATATAGTTCCCTACGGCGGCCCCGAAAGCGCCAACTTCTACCTCCGCCAGCAGTCGCGGGAATACGTCTACATCGGCCAGACGCCGCCGATGAATATTTTCAGCCCGCTGGCCTGGGGACAATTTTTCCAGGCCTGGAAAAGGGGGGATTTCAAGAAGAAAAAGGAGTGATAACATGAAGAATGAGGCCGTCGAACAACTCGAATCGCTGTTTACCATGCTGCACGACGGATCGATCGCCTCGGCCACACAACAGGAGGGCGACCTGATCCTGACGATCGATTGCCAATACCTGGCTGAGCTGATCGATCCAGGGTTCGAAAGATTTGTCGTTCGGTTGAATGGTCTGGAATGGTTTGCTTTCGACCCCTGGACCGACCCCGGCGCAACGCCGGTAGCCATCACTGCGCTGGATCGGATCATCGACGCCGACCTCGAAATTCTCTCCGCCGAAAGTACCGGCGATACGGCCCTGATTACCTGCAAATGCTGGAACGCGGACGAATTCAAAGGCGGGCATTTGTCGATCCGTTGCGCCGATGTTGCATTATACGACCAAAATGGCGCCCCGCTGTCGCTGGAAACCCTGGGGCAGTATTGCCGACAGTACTGGGAGCGGTTTGATACGAAGTGAAATACCTGATCTCCTAATGATTGCCCAATGTATTCCGGGCATTCAACCCGATTCCGTTTCCTGCGTTTCGTTGCCGTTCTGCCGCCGGTCTTGTACCTTTGCGGCAATTCTCCTCCACTCAACATACGCATGAGCGACCAGATCCATCACGAATGCGGCATCGCCGTTGTTCGCCTCCTCAAACCTCT
>JADZFP010000114.1 GCA_020849825.1 Saprospiraceae bacterium | reverse complement strand
CTGTCATGGCATACATCAACGTTGAAGAGCACCTCCCGGGGGTAACAGGCCTGCTCGAATTCAGAAAAGACACCGCCGAACCCCTGCGCGAACTGACCCAGCTCCTCCTGCGCGGCCCCTCTACCCTGACCGAGGCCGAGCGCGAACTCATCGCCACCATCGTCTCGCACCGCAACGAGTGCCGCTACTGCGTCACCTCGCACGCGGCGGCTGCCGACGCGTACTACGGCAACAGCGACACGACCGATAAAATCAGGGCGGATATCGAAAGCGCGCCGGTCAGCGAAAAAATGAAAGCGCTGCTGACCATCGCCGCACAGGTGCAGCAAAGCGGAAAAAACGTCAGCCCGGAGGCCATCGAACGCGCCAAAAACCTCGGCGCCACCGATCTCGAACTCCACGACACGGTGATGATCGCCGCTTTGTTTTGTTTTTACAACCGCTACGTCGACGGCCTGGGCACCTTTGCGCCCGCCGATTCGGATTACTACTCGGCCCTCGGTGAACGATTGAAAAACTCGGGCTACCACCGCCCCGCACAGGGCTATGATTTTATGAAAAACCAAAAACGGACATGAAACCGGCCAGAACGGAACCAGGGGCTTACCACTACCTGCTCTTTGCGGTTTGTTTTCTGGGCGGCGTGTTCGGCGGCGTGGCAAGCACCCTGATGTCGGCTTATTTGCCGGATGTCCTGAAAGCGCTGCAAACGCCGGGCGAGCCCGCAAGCGACTCCGTCGGGGCGGTGATCAACGCCGCGTTCCCGTTCGGGATGATGTTCGGCGGCCTGCTGCTCGGTTTTTTCGGCGACCGTTTCGGGCGCAAACCGGCCTTGCAGGTGGCCCTGGGCTGTATCGGCATTTTTATGATCCTGACCGGGTTTTCCGCCAGTTTCACGTCGGTGGGTATTTTCCGGTTTTTCACGGGCTTCGGTGTGGGAGGCATTTTGATGACGGGCGCGACTTACCTGGCCGAGGAATGGCCCGAACAAACGCGCAACATCGCGCTCGGTATTTTGAGCATTACGATTCCGGTGGGCATTTTTTCGGCGGGTCTTATCACGTTCAACTTTTCCGATTGGCGCGCCGGCTTCCGGGTCGGACTGGCTCCTCTCCTGCTGGCCGGACTGGCGCAATTTCGCATCCGCGAATCGGCGGCGTGGCTGCAAAAACGAACGCGCGACGGCGCCCTGTCGCCCGCGGCTATGTCTGTTTTTCACCCTTCCGTTCGGCGCGACCTATGGCTGGGCAGCGCCATTTACGGTTCCATGCTGATCGGGCTGTGGGCCGTCTTTTTGTGGTTGCCGACCTGGGTGGAGGGCCTTGCATACAGCACGGGCGGCCAGAAAGCGCGCGGCACAAGCATGATGCTGTTTGCCGTCGGCGGGCTCGCGGGCGGTTTCGTGTCGGGCTGGCTGAGCAATCTGTTCGGCGTAAAACGCACGACCCTGGTGTGCTTCGCTGCTGTTTTTATCCTGACTTTTTGCCTTTTCAAACTCAATTCTGCACTCCATCCGCTGCTTTTCCTGGAAATCGGCCTGATCGCCCTCTTTTTCGGCCTGAGCCAGGGCGTGCTGAACGGCTATATCCCCGAACTGTTCCCGACCGAAGTACGCGCCTCGGCAACAGGCTTTTGCTTCAACATCGGGCGGATATTCACCGCTTCGGTGGTGTTTTTCGTCGGATGGCTGGAAACGGCCCTGGGCGGCATCGGCAACGCACTCTTTTTATTCTCCTTCGTGTTTTTGCTCGGTTTTCTGGCCACCCTTTTTGCGCGGGAACCCGAGCTTCAATAAATCTTTGAACAATGCCACACATTCATCTTCCCGAAAACCTCCCCGGCATCCGGGGGCTCATGGCTTTCCGGCCCGATACCGCCCAGCCCCTCAACGAACTGGCTGAAATCCTGCTGCGGGGCGAAAACACCCTCACGCGCGGCGAGCGGGAGCTGATCGCGACCTACGTTTCGCACCTCAACGACTGCTTTTTTTGCCAAAATGCCCACGGCGGCATTGCGCAGCATTATCTGCAATGCGACCTGAACTACCTCGACGCCATCAAAGCGGACCCGGAGGCCATGCCTATTTCCGAAAAACTGAAAGCGCTGCTGGCTATCGCGGCCAGCGTACAGCGAGGCGGCAAATACGTCACGCCGGCGCAGATCGATCGCGCCCGAAACCTCGGCGCCACCGACCTCGAAATCCACGACGCGGTCATGATCTCCGCCTTTTTTTGCTTTTGCAACCGCTACGTCGACGGTCTGGGCACCGAGGCGCCGGCCGACCGGCAATTTTACATCGACCGGGGCCCAATGCGCGCAGAGGAGGGCTATGCACATTTTGATTTGCGAAAATAATTGTACGCTGCCGGGGAGGCTCAGGCAGATGCGTGCCTCCACGGGTTAAATTCCAACGGAATGAAAAAATTGTTCTACCTCGGTGTCCTCGTGTTGGTTTTGTTTGAAATCGCCAACGTCTATTTCATCATGCCGCTTCCCGGCAGCCAGGAGATGAACAGTATCGATGCAGCGTACTTTCTGTATGCCTGGCGCTGGTGGTTTCGCGGCGCGGGAGCAGTGCTGATCTTACTCGGCCTCAACAGCGTTTTTTCCGCCGGACGGAAATGGCTGCCTGCGCTCGCATTGCTGCTCGCCGGACTGGTTGTTTACGCCACCAACCTCGAAATGGCGGCCGATACGATGTTTTACCAACCCAAAACATTGCTTTTTCAAAAAATGCCCCAAAACAAGGTGGAAACCGATCGCCTGGTGATCGGTATCGAACACGCCGGCGAAGCGAGGGCCTACCCTGTTCAGTTTCTGGGTTACCATCACCAGGTGCGCGACAGCATCGGCGGGAAGGCGGTTTTGGTGAGTTATTGCACAGTTTGCCGCACGGGGCGGGTTTTCGAGCCGGTGGTGAACGGGCGTCCGGAGACCTTCCGGCTGGTGGGCATGGACCACTTCAACGCCATGTTCGAAGACGCGACCACGCACAGCTGGTGGCGGCAAGCGACGGGTGAAGCCGCGGCCGGCCCGCTGAAAGGCGCGGCCTTGCCCGAATTTCCATCGGTGCAAACGACCCTCGAAAAATGGGCCGAACGCCACCCCGAAACGCTGGTCATGCAACCCGATCCGGCTTTTCAGGCCGAATACGACAGCCTTTCCAATTACGAGTCCGGACAGCGTAAAAGCCAGCTGACCCGCCGCGACACAGCCTCCTGGCAGGACAAATCCTGGGTCATCGGCATCGAAACGGGCGGCCGGAACAAAGCATTCGACTGGAATGATCTGCAACGGCAGCGCATCATACACGACGAAATCGGCGGACAACCGGTCGTGCTCGTGTTGTCGCGGGACAACTGGAGTTTCATCGCTTTCCGGCGCAATGCCCCGCAGCAGGTGTTCAGCCTGTCGGGCGATACTTTGTACAGCGGCAATCAGGCGTTTGATTTTTGGGGTAAATCGCTGCAACCCGGCGTTTCGGATCTGGAGCGCGTCCGGGCTTATCAGGAGTATTGGCACAGCTGGCAAACGTTCCATCCGGGGCAGGCCGGGGAATAAAAGCCGTCGGGGTTTCGGGTCGTCGACTCGCATCCGGCTATTTCACTGGGGGCTACTCAACAGCTTTCATCTCCCTGTATTCCCACACCGCCACGCCGCTGTCGCCGCTTTTCGCCGCGCGCAGCATGGCTCCGGCTACGTCGCGCGCGGCGATGGGCTTGTAGCGGGCCGGCAGCAGGAACGACAGGGGGCGCATCAGCCATTCGCCGATCCGCTCGCCCAGCCGGAATTCCGCCCTGTTGCCAAGCAGCAGCGAGGGGCGGAAAAAGACCGCCAGCGGCAGGCCCATGCTCCGGATTTTGTCCTCCACTTCGCCTTTGAGGCGGGTATAAAAATTGCCGCTTTTGCTGTCGGCGCCCACGGCCGATACCAGCAAAAACCGGGGACAGCCGGTTTCGAGGCAGTATTGGGCGGCATGTACCGGGATGTCGTAGTCTACCTTGCGATAGGCCGCGGCATCGCCCTTGACCTTGCGCTGGGTAGTGCCTACGGAACAAAACACCGCATCGCAGCTGGTAATGGCCGAGCGGAATGCATCGGCATCGGTGAAATCGAGCACGATGACCCGGATTTTCGGGTGTGTAATATCGACCGGCCGGCGCGACAGGATGCGAATGCTGCTGACGGCTGCGTCGGCTTCGAGCAATTCGACCAGTTGACCGCCAATGAGGCCGGTTGCGCCGAGCACGGCGACTGTATTGAGCGACATGTGGAATGGAATGGTTGTGAACTTAATACCCGACAAAGTTGCAATTTTCGCCGGGTTAGCGCGTCATTTTGTACTTTTCCCGCTCAAAAATCCCGCCTGCCCGACAGGCGATCATCTTATTCTTTATCATGTACAAACTTATCCTGTCTCTGTTCGCATTCACGGCGCTGCTGATCGCTTGCAAAAACACCCCCAATGCCCAATCGGCAGCAAAAGATGCGACGCCGGCTACCGGTACGGTCGTTTACTCCGGCAGAATCGCCGAAACCCTGTGGGGCGACACCCAGGTTCCGATCACCGTCACCCTCGACCATTCCACCAGCACCTTTCTCCTGAACGTCGACTACGACAATACGAAAACCCAGGAGGGCGAACCGGTCAACGACATCAACGACGCCGGCACTTTCACCAAATCCAACGACCCGAAATGGGGCAATCTGTACGAACTGAGCGGCGAAACCGTCGGCACGATGATCTTCCAGGTCGCCAGCAACAAACTGTTCGAACTGGACCACGAAAAAATGAACTATACCGGGCTTGAACTGGGACTGAAATAAGCGCGCCCCGCCATGTCGCCCCAACTCGACGAGTTTATCTGGCAACACCGCCTCGATGCGCCTGCCGCCATTGCCCTTTCCGCAAAAAAACACCCGGAAATACCGGTAGCCTACGCGGCAGGCCAGATCGACTGTCTGCAAAAAGCCCGGACCAAAATCCCGGCCTGGTACCGCGAGGGCATCCGCTTTTATTCCGCACTTTCGCTCGAACAGGCGTCGTCGGAAGCCACGGCGCGCTTCAAGGCCGGACTGGTGAAGGGCGAAAAAATGGCCGACCTGAGCGGCGGCATGGGCATCGACAGTTTCTTTTTTGCGCAACAATTCGGGCAGGTCGCACACGTAGAACCCCAGGCGGAACTCAGCGCCGTCACCGCCCGCAATTTCGAACAACTGGGCGTCTTCAACGTCCGCTTCGTGTCGGCCTCGGCGGAGGAATTTTTACAAAAAAGCACTGAAACCTTCGACCTGCTCTACCTCGATCCCTCGCGGCGCAACGAACAAAAAAACCGCGTGCTGCGCCTGGAAGATTGCAGCCCCAATATTCTGTCGATCAAAACTTTACTGCTCGAAAAAGCGCCGCTCGTGCTGCTAAAAACAGCGCCCCTGCTCGATATCCAGCTGGCCATCCGCCAACTGGAAACGGTCGGCAGGGTATGGGTTGTGGCATCGGGCGCCGAGTGCCGGGAGGTGTTGTACCTGCTCCGGCGGGAGGCCGTGCCGGTCGACAATGTGCCGGTCGAAGCTGTTCAACTCGACAAATCGGGCGATGCCCAGGCTTTTACCTTTACTTTTCAGGAAGAAAAAACAGCGGTAGCGCCGCTGTCGCCGCCGCAACAATATTTGTACGAACCCCATGCCGCAATCCTGAAAGCGGGCGCTTTTCGCAGCTATGCGGCGCATTTTGGCTTAAAAAAATTGCACGCCAATACGCATTTATACACCTCGGCACAACACGAGCCGGGCGTTCCGGGTCGGGCATTTCAGATCGAAAACCTGTGCAAATACGACCGCAAGGCGGTGCTGTCGGCCGTCCCCGGCGGGAAGGCCAATGTGGCCGTCCGTAACTTTCCGGACAGCGCCGATGCCGTGCGCAAAAAACTGGGCTTGTCCGACGGCGGCGATACCTATCTCTTTGCCTTCACGGATCTGGAAGACAAAAAGGTGATTGCCGTTTGCCGGAAAGTGTAAATCAGGCCATCCGGAAAGTCACGCTCAAGGTGTGCCCTTCCGCGACGATGGCATATTGGCCCGGCTGCATCACACGGCCTTCCAGTTGCAAATCCTGTGCGAGCGCTGAGGGCAATTCGCAGGACTGCGGCAAATGGAACTGCGCGTGGCGGAAATAATTCCGCAGCAGATGGCTGCACAGGTCGTGGCGTTGAAAACGGACTTGCAGGGAATAAGGATCGGGAGCGGAGAGGCTGGCTTTTGCCCGACGGCATTCGCGGCGGCCGGCGGTGGCCCCGGGGAAATCGCCCTGCGCCTCGATACGGCAAATGCCCGTACCGGCGCAATCTTCACGCGGCGAGCCAAAAACGACGTCGGCGAGAATAAAGTCCGGGAGAATGGAATCGAATTGTTGCGGCCTTCCGGCCGGCATGGAGGAACCGGTTGTTGAGAAATAGTGCATCATGTGGTTAGTGATCTGATTAAAGAAGAAGAAGACGGGGATTAAATGCTTTTTGGGGATTCTTGCAAGAATTATTCCAATTCGAAAAAGCCGTGTAACCTTTGTTGGCTTGCGCCTGTCAGAAGCGAAAAACAATTGAACACATGACTGCTATACTCGCTACCACCCGCAAACGGATGTTCGACATTCCCCATAAAGGCTTGCGCAACATCCTGTCCCAACTTTCCCTGATGGCCGGCAACACCGACTACCGCAATGCGTTTGCCATCGGCAAATTGCACCAGACCGGTCAGGAACTTTTCACCATGCTCGACGAACACGCCGCGGGCGAAAACGCCGTGCTGCTCGCCGACCTCGAACAACGCTGCCCGGGCGCCGGCCAACACAACCTCGACGACCACGAAGAAATTGAACACCGCCAGGCCGCACTTGCCCTTGCGCTCGACACCCTGCTGGCCGGCTCGAAAACCGGCGCCGACATGAGCGCCGAAGGACACCAGTTTTTCCAGTTGCTGAGTCAGTTTCACGCCGCTTACATCCAGCACATGCTGGAAGAAGAGAACGACACCCAGGCGCAACTTTGGGCGCATTTTACCGATGAAGAACTGGATGGCATGACGGGCCGCATTATTTCAAAAATCCAGCCCGACGTGATGTTGTTGTGGGTAAAATGGGCGGCGCCCGCGCTGCCCCATGCCGAACGCACCGCCTGGGTCCGCGCCATGAAAGCCGGAGCTCCCGCGCCGTTCTTTGCCCAGGTGATGGCTACGCTGGAAGCGGCGTTGCCGCCGCTCGATCTTGAAATGTTGCTGGGTGATTTGTAAACCGCTATTACACTTCGGCGTTCGACATTCGGTGTTCGAGATTCAAAATTTTTAGTATAAAACACCGAATATCGAACGCCGAAGTCAAAACTTTGAAAAACGGCGAATCGTCGGGTAAGCCCGGGCCGTATCGGTCGCCTTGCGTTCGAGTTCCTGAAAACCGCCGGCCCCGATTTTGTACACAAAACTGGAATCCTCACAGGTGATCGAATCAAGGTCGTCTTCCTCTTCGGGCGAACAGAGGGTTTCAAATTGATAAGCTTTCCAGCCTTCGGGGCCTCGGCAGAGTAAAGTTCCGAGACTGTGCGAATCGCCCGCGTCGCCCCATTCGATGGCGGCTTCGAGGCTTTTCACCGTTTTGCCAATTTGCCGGTCGAATAAAAAAATCCGGATGGCATTGTCCCAATACTCGTAAGGTTCGCGAAAAATCAAGCCGTCGGTACGCTCGTCGATGCGGAACCGGTAACAGGCATGCAGGTTGCTGTCGTCGCCACCGACGAAGCGCATTACGTCGGGATCATCGATAAAGGCATACCAGGTCGAATCCAGTTTTTGCCCCCAATAACCGGCCAGTTCTACTGCTTCTTTGACGTTACCCGTTTCGATCCAGATCGTGTCGGTCGTCAACTCGGTAAACAGGGAAAGAAACTGGTCGGCAGGCGCCGGCACAGGCTTCTGCGGCGCTGCTTGTTTCGACTGGCAGGCGCCAAGCAGGCAAAACAGCAGTATGCTCACAGGCCATTTCATCATCCATTATTGAATTCTGCCCGGTTCCGCTTCGCGGATCAGGTTGAGTACGGCCTCCACCAGGTCTTCCGTTTGCGGTTTGGAGTGGTAGTCGCCGTCCTGGCCGTAAGCTGTGCGGTGATCTTTGGCAAACAGGGTGACCGGTTTGGAATCCAGCCAGCGATAGCCGCCCTGATGTTCGAGCACCTGTTGCATCATGTAGCCGGTTGCGCCGCCCTGGAAATCTTCATCGAAGAAGACCACCCGGTTGGTTTTTTTCAGGCTCTCCACGCACAGCTGCGGAAGGTCGAAGGGCAGCAGGGTCTGTACGTCGATCAGTTCGGCGGACACGCCCAGGGTCGCCAGCAGTTCGCAGGCTTCTTCGGCCACCCGTACACTGGAGCCGTAAGTAATCACGGTGACGTCGGCGCCGCTGCGCAGGATTTCGGGCACCCCGAGCGGCACGGTAAATTCGCCCACATTATCGGGCAGGCGTTCTTTCAGGCGGTAGCCGTTGAGGCATTCTACCACGATGGCAGGGTCGTCGGAGCGCAGCAGGGTGTTGTACATGCCGGCGGCCTGGGTCATGTTGCGGGGCACGCAGAAGTGCATACCGCGCAGGGAGCCGAGCATAAGGCCCATGGGCGAGCCGGCGTGCCAAACGCCCACGAGGCGGTGGCCGCGGGTGCGGATGATGGCCGGAGCCGCCTGCAGGTTATTCGAGCGCCAGCGGAGCGTGCAGAGGTCGTCGGAAAGGGGCGACAAGCCGTAAAGCAGGTAATCGAGGTACTGAATTTCCGCCACCGGGCGCAGGCCGCGCATGGCCATGCCGATCGCCTGACCCATGATCGTCCACTCGCGAATACCGGTGTCGAACACGCGGGCTTCGCCGTGTTTTTGCTGCATACCGCGCAAGCCCTGGTTGACGTCGCCGATATAGCCGACGTCTTCACCGAAAAAGAACAGTTCGGGGTGGTTTTCCAGGTTTTTATCGAAGCAGGCGTTGAGCACCTCGTAACCGTCTTTCATGGGAGCCTCCTCCGAAAAAACGGCCGGAACAACCGGGACGTTCAGCGGAGATTTCGGCGACTGGCTGAGCAGGTGCCGGCTGTATACGCGGTCGCCCTCCTGCATTTCGGCGGCGGCAAATTGTTCCAGGGCCGTTTTGGCCGGACCTGTTGCAAAAAGTGCGGCACGACGGGCGAGTTGT
>JADZFP010000113.1 GCA_020849825.1 Saprospiraceae bacterium | reverse complement strand
TTTCAGTGTGTAAGAATTGATTCGTGAGGCTTGTTTTCCCAAACAATTTTTATCGTTTAAATCGACGTTTCACTTCGTATATTACCTGCAAATCATTGAAATTCAATCAGTAAAAACTTCCGATCCGCCCCCCTCCTTTGGAGGGGTTGGGGGAGGCCAATCGTATCAATCGAAACAATCGTATCAATCGTATCAATCGAATCAATTCCATGCATTTCCTTTTCATGCGCCGCTGCTTCGATCTCGCCCGACTGGGCGCCGGGAGGGTATCGCCCAATCCGCAGGTAGGGGCCGTACTGGTGTATGAAGGAAGAATTATCGGGGAGGGATGGCACATGGCTTACGGGCAGGCGCATGCAGAGGTAAATGCCGTACGGTCGGTCAGGCAGGAAGACCGGCGTTTTTTGCCGGATGCTACCTTGTATTGTTCATTGGAACCTTGCTTCCATCATGGAAAAACGCCGCCTTGTGTCGACCTGATTTTACAAGAACGCATCGGCAGGGTGGTGATTTCCAATACCGATCCCAATCCCTTGGTGGCTGGCCAGAGTGTCGCCAAACTTCGCGCGGCGGGTGTCGAGGTGATTACCGGTATTCTTGAAAACGAGGGCAAATGGCTCAACCGGGTGTTCTTCAAATGGATTCAATACAAGCAGCCCTATATTATCCTGAAATGGGCGCAGAGCAGCGACGGTTTTTTGGGTAAAAGCGGGGAAAGAACGCCCATTTCAGGCCCTTCCGCCCTGCGCCTGGGGCACCGCTGGCGTGCCGAAACCGATGCCATCCTCGTAGGCGCGACTACTGCAAGGGTCGACAATCCCCGGCTCGATACCCGGTTTTGGCCGGGACCTTCTCCCTTGAGAATCGCTTTCGACCGGAACAGCCAAATTCCGCAAGGCCATCATTTGCTCGACGACACTAAGCCTACCTTGATTGTCGGGCCGGAGCGCAAAGGAAACTGGCAGCATACCCGTTTTATCGACACCGGTTTGCACGACGGCATTCCCGGTTTGATCCAGGCATTGAGCAGCGAAAACCGCACATCTCTGCTGGTAGAGGGCGGCGCGAACACCCTCCAGCGATTTATCGACCAAGGCTTTTGGGACGAAATCAGGATACTGGAAAACAAGCGGCGACTGACCGGGGGCGTAAGGGCGCCGGATGTACCGGGCAGCGCTGTTTTAAACGAACGCGCAGTTGTTGGAGACGATAATTTATACGTTTTCGCGCGTCCATAAAAAAACGCCGGAACCCAGGCGCGTTGTTGTTGCGCTGCGTTCCGGCGTCTTATACTGCATTGATTGTCAGATTTTTTTCACGTCTCCCGAACCGGAAACATCTTTTTTGACCTCCGGGTTGCCGGTATAAAATACATCGCCGCTGCCACTGACATTGGCATCGAGCGATTGAGACACATCGGCGGTAATATTGCCCGAGCCGGAAACATCCGCTTTGCAAACAGCCGTGGTCAACTTTGCACCCTTCAATTCGCCGCTGCCCGAAATATTGACATCGAGCTGGTTGCTCGTGCCGCCCAAAACCACCGTACCGCTGCCGATGATATCCACAAAAATCTCGCGGACATCGATCTGCTGCAGGTCGAGATCGCCCGAGCCGGCAATTTTCAGGTCAAGGCGCTCATTTTTCATGGGCGATAAAAGTGTAATTTTTCCGCTTCCCGTGATCTCGAAACGATTGAATGACGGGCCAGCGATGCGAATTTTCACATTTTCGCTGTACGACACATTTCCCTCGAAAAACAAGTGCAGCACGCCGTCGCGCAGCTCGGTTTTGAGCAGTGGCAACAGGTTTTCCTGTGCTGAAACTTCGACGGAGTAACTGTCGGCAATACTGACCTCGATATCGCCTGCCAGCCCGAGGTCAATCCCGCTGAACTCGCCCGGTTGTCTTGTTTCGGTCCTGACCGGACCCTCGCCCTGCACGCCAGGGCCGCCGAAATGCCAGGTACAATTGCGGGTCGTCAGCAAAACCAGGCCGAAAAGGCCCATGAAAAGCAATAAATAGCGCATGAAGAGTTGATTTTGTCTGTGAAGGAAAGTTTGATGTCGAGCAAATGCGGACCTTTGGTCCGCAAAACGGTGTGACACGTCGCCTGATCCGGACGTGACACCCGACCACAAGATTTATGCTTGCTTATCTTTTTTCCGCGATTTTTTTCTTCTGGGCGCAGGCAAGCGCCCCGGTGGCCGAACCGAATACGCCGGTTGTAGAATGGCTGACCGAACAGGACCACGATTTCGGTCAGGTGAGGGCCGGCAAAACCGTCCGGTTCATGTTTAAATACAAAAACATTGCAAGCGAGCCGCTTTTGCTTCAAACCGTGCGTACGACCTGCGGTTGTACGGCTGCGGAATGGACCCAGGAACCGGTCGCGCCGGGGGCAACGGGACAGGTGCTGATCGAGTTTGAGTCATCACAGCAAGGCGATTTCCGAAAAAAAATCCGTGTCTTTTTCGACAAGCAGCGGAAGGCCGAAATCCTGTGGATCGAAGGCGAGGTCAACTAACCCGGCCCCGTTCTACTTCAAACATCCGGTAATCGGCGCCGAAGGAGGCCATGATCGCCTCCATGCGTTCCCTTTGGGTATCGGTAATAAAAATCTGTCCGAAATCGCGGCCGAGCAGCAGCTCTATCAACTGGCGCACCCGCAGGACGTCGAGTTTGTCAAAAATATCGTCGAGCAACAACAAAGGCGCCACGCCCTTTTCACGCCGCAACACCTCGTACTGCGCCAGCCGAAGTGCCAGGAGAAAGGATTTCAATTGCCCCTGCGAGGCAAATTTTTTGACCGGCTGGCCATCCATCAGCAATTGAATATCGTCGCGATGCGGACCGAACGTCGAGCGCTGGAGTACCCGGTCTTTTTCGAGCGCGGCGGCTAATTGTTCGGCAAAGGCGCCGGCGCTCATTTGGGTATCGTATACCATGCCAACCGTTTCGCGGCTGCCCGAAATGGCGGCGTAAAATTCCTGAAACAAAGGGGCGACCTCGGCGATAAACCCGGCCCTTTTGTCGTGCAGCAGCGCTGCCGGCGCCGGCAGCTGGCGGTCGAGCGATTCCAGCAGGATCGCATCGAAACGGCGCTCTTCGCCAAAAGTCTTGAGCAGGGCGTTGCGCTGTTTGATCAGGGCGTTGTAAGCCACCAGATGCTGAAGGTATTCCGGAAAGATTTGAGACAAAGTGGCGTCCATAAACCGGCGGCGTTCTTCGCTGCCTTCCTGCACCAGCGAAATATCGTCGGGCGCCACCATCACCACCGGGTACTGGCCGATATAATCAGTCAGGCGTTCGAAAGGCGTGCCGTTGCGTTCGAGGTCTTTCCGCTGACCGGGCAGGAACTTGATCACGACCTTTTCAGGCGCTTCGTTGCGGACAAACCGCCCTTCCAGGCGGAAAAATTCGCTTTCGTGCCGCACCAGGTTCCGGTCGGTCAGTCCGGTATGGCTTTTACAAAG
>JADZFP010000112.1 GCA_020849825.1 Saprospiraceae bacterium | reverse complement strand
TGAACTGCTGCTGGATCGATTTTTTGTAGCGTATGGACTCAACCCACACCAGGCAAAAAATCATCACGCCTATAAATCGCTATTTGAACTCGGAAAAATTGCCGCTTAAATCATTACGAACCATTGTTTATTTGAAATGAAAAATATTGGTCACTCAAAAAATGACACTACTACTTTTCCAGCACCCTGATTTCAACCCGGCGGTTGAGTTCCATATCGGATTCGTAGCGTGCATAGGGTTTTACCATTTGAGAATTGCCGTAGCCTTTCCAGGTCATTCGATCGGGTGAAATGCCGTGTTCGAGCAGGTAGTCGTACACTGTTTGGGCGCGTTTTTCGGATAGCTCCCAGCTCGGATCGCCCGGCTGCAGCGGGGCCTCATCGCCATTGCGGGAGAAAGGCACATTGATGTGCCCCGCGATTTCGATCTTTATGGAGGGATTTATTTGCATGAATCTCAGCACTTTGGGCAATTGCGGCTTGCTGGACTCGAGCAGGGTGGGCATCCCGCCTTTGAAATAAAAATTCTTCAATACTGCTTTTTGGCCGGGGCGCGCAGGTTGCAGGCGGATTTCCTTTTTGTTGTCTTCTGCCATCCGTTGCACCATTTCCTTCGAGCCGAAGGTGTTGCGCATGGCTGATTCAAAAAAGTAGCCCTGAGCGAAAGCATCGACTTTGACCGGGATGTTTTCCGGCAGCCGGGCCGTGTAGTTACCCGCGGTGTCCGTCCGGGTAGAGTCTGACAAGTCCTTGTAAGTGAATACGACAGTTGCCGGCACGCCCTTTCCGGTTTCCTGATCTACTACACGCCCTGTCAGGTTGGTCATGGGAATACGGACGAGCACGTCGATCGTGGCGCGGCGGTTGCGTTGGCGGCCGTCTTCGGTGTCGTTGGCGGAAGCCGGTTGGCTTTCTCCGAAACAGGAAATGGTGATTTTTTCAGGAGCAATGCCGCGTTGCAGCAACACGGCGCGAACGGAATCGGCCCGGCGTTGAGAGAGCGCCAGGTTTTTGTCGAGGGCGCCGACAGAATCGGTATGGGCGGTGATTCGAATTCCTTCGGCTCGGCGGTTGCGCAGGAAAAACGAACAAAGGGTGTCGATGGTTGTGATCGCCTCGGCAGACAGTGCGGCCTCTCCGGTTGAGAAATACACCTCGCCGCTGCGGGCAACGCGGATGGAGTCGAAAAGAGACTGGGAAGAGAGGGGAGTCCAGGCGGTCAGCACCACGACCGCGCAAAGCAGCATTTTGTGGTTCATGTGTGATGTTTTTGAGATTGGGGTAAAAAATGCCGGGTTTGCTGCATCAACAGCCTGTTTTTCTTTAACCCGCCCCGTGCCCGGCGTATTGCAAAAAGCGCGGTTTTAAAGTACATTTGTCCAATAAATCAACACAGGATGACAGCCCAGGCAGCACAGGCGGATATCATTTACAGCGTTGCGGAATACCTCCGCACGGAAGCGCGTACGGGTGAAAAGCACGAATTCTACAATGGAAAACTAAAACGTATGGCAGGCGGAAGTATATCCCACAACCGTATTTCAGGCAATATTTTTGCCGAACTTCACAATGTTTTTCGAGACAGTAAAAGTTTTGAAGTCTTCGGCAGCGACCAAAAAATTTACCTGCCCGATTATCATTATTACCTGTACCCCGATGCCGTTGTAGTGGCGGAGGCGCCGGTGGTTGCCGAAGAAATGGCGCAGGCCATTGTCAATCCCTTGCTGATCGTAGAGGTGCTTTCGGCGAGTACGGAGGCTTATGACCGGGGTTTAAAATTTACGGAGTACCGCAGCCTGCCTTCTTTCAAGGAGTATGTTTTGGTGCGCCAGGATGTTCCGCACCTCATCAGTTTTTTCCGGGAAGCGCCCGATCTGTGGCGGGAAGCGGAAGTGCGGGGTCTGGAAGCGGCGGTGGATTTGAAATCGGTCGGCTTGCAATTGGCCCTGCACCTCATCTACCGAAAGGTGGAATTCTGATTTTTCCTAAAAATTTGACCATAGTATGGGCTAAAATAGCCCCCGAACCCGTTTCAAAGCGCTACCTTTGCGCCCGCTTTGAACAAGACATTCATTCTGCATGAAAAATATCCGCAACTTCTGCATTATCGCACACATCGACCACGGCAAAAGTACGCTGGCCGACCGTCTGCTGGAGTACACCAATACGATCAGCAAACGCGATATGCAGGATCAGGCACTCGATAACATGGATCTCGAACGGGAGCGTGGCATCACCATCAAGAGCCACGCTATCCAGATGCGTTACGTGCATCCGGCTACGGGCGAAGAATATATTTTCAACCTGATCGATACGCCGGGTCACGTCGACTTTTCCTACGAAGTGAGCCGCTCCATTGCCGCTTGCGAAGGCGCCCTGTTGCTCGTCGACGCCACGCAAGGCATTCAGGCTCAGACGATCAGCAACCTTTACCTGGCGGTCGATCACGATCTGGAAATCATCCCGATCATCAACAAGATCGACATGGAGAGTGCTATGATCGAAGAGGTGCAGGATCAGATCATCGACCTGATCGGTTGCGACCGCGACGATATTCTGAAAGCTTCCGGCCGTACCGGCCAGGGCATTCCGGAAATCCTGGCTGCCGTTGTCGACCGTATCCATGCGCCCAAAGGCGACCCCGAGGCTCCGTTGCAGGCTATGATTTTCGACTCTATGTTCAACTCCTACCGGGGTGTAGTGGCCTACGTGCGGATCATGAACGGCACCCTGAAAAAAGGCGACAAGATCAAGTTTATGGCCACGGAAAAAGAAGTGGTGGCGGAAGAAGTCGGCGTGCTCAAAATGGGGCAATTCGAAACCGCCGAACTCAGTGCCGGCAATGTAGGCTACGTCATCACCGGCATCAAGGTGAGCCGCGAGATCAAGGTGGGCGATACGATTACCCAGCTCGGTCGGCCCGCCGAATACGCCATCAAAGGTTTTGAAGAGGTGAAGCCCATGGTATTCGCGGGGGTGTATCCGCTCGACAACGACGATTTTGAGGACCTGCGCGACTCGCTCGAAAAACTCCAGCTCAACGACGCCTCCCTGGTGTTCGAGCCCGAAACCTCCGCCGCGCTCGGCTTTGGTTTCCGCTGCGGCTTCCTTGGCATGTTGCACCTCGAAATCGTGCAGGAACGCCTCCAGCGCGAATTTGACCAGGACATCATCACGACGGTGCCCAACGTAACCTATTTCGCCACCGATATGAAGGGCAAACGCTTCGAAGTGCACCAACCCACCGAACTGCCCGACCCCAACCACCTCGAAAGTGCTGAGGAACCCTACATCTATGCCCAGATCATTACCAAACCCGACTACATCGGCAATATCATGTCGCTGTGTATGGAAAAACGCGGCATCCTGATCAAACAACACTACCTGACCCCGACCCGCCTGGAAATCATTTTCCACATGCCCCTGGCCGAGATTGTGTTCGATTTTTACGACCAACTCAAATCCATGACCCGCGGCTACGCTTCTTTCGACTACCACGTGCTCGACTACCGCGAAACCGATCTGGTCAAACTCGATATTAAACTCAACGGCGAGCAGGTCGACGCGCTTTCGGCCCTCGTACACCGCTCCAAAGCCGAGTACATTGGTCGCCGCATGTGTGAAAAACTCAAGGAACTGCTGCCCCGCCAGCAATTCCAGATCGCCATACAGGCCGCTATCGGGGGCAAAGTCATTGCCCGCGAAACGATCTCGGCCCTGCGCAAGGACGTGACCGCCAAGTGCTACGGCGGCGATATTTCGCGTAAGCGCAAGCTGCTTGAAAAGCAGAAAGAGGGCAAAAAGCGCATGAAGCAGTTCGGTTCGGTGGAAGTGCCGCAGGAGGCATTTCTTAAAGTCTTGAAACTGAACGACTAAATTATCCGGCTCCTTGCTACCGATGACGACGTTTGCCCGGATATACCTGCTTCTTTTACCGGTACTCATCGGTTCGGGGCTTGTTTACGGCCAAAACAAGCGCCTTCCGGGTCTCGAACTTGCTCCCGGGGATACCACAGCCGCCATTTTACCCCTGGTAAAAATATATAAAGCCCCGACGGCCAATTCACGGCTGATCGGGCAGGCTTCGGAGGGTCATATGTTTATCGTAAAACAAAAGACGGACGTCTCCGCCGAGTTCGACGGCATCACGCAATTTTGGTACGAGGTGGCTTTTGGCAAAGAAATGAACCAGACGGGTTTCGTTTTTGGGCCCTGGCTGGCTTCCGGATTTGCCCAGACGCCCGACGGCACGCGCTTCCTCTTGCGCGTAATGGAATCCGGCAACGACAATACCGACGCCAAACAAGTCGATATCAAGGTAGTGGGACCGGATGGCCCGCTGGTGACCTTCCTGCGGCAGATACCCATCGCGCCGGACGACAGTCTGGTCGTGCGCCGGCGCGACAGTCTTGATTTTCAGGGTTATACCAACATGATCGTTTTTGACTTTGTAGGCGCCAATTGTCCTGACCGGCACCGCGAGCTGGGCGTGTTGTGGAATGGCACGGAGGCGATGCAAATGCCGATGCCGGGTGCGGCTGAGAGGCCCCAAAACTCGTGTTTCAGTTATCAATACATCTTGCCCGGCGATCCCGGCGGCGAGCCAGGCCTCCTGAAAATCAGGGTGCAAAAAACGGCGACGCAGATCGAGTGGGTGAAGTTCAGGTTGAAGGAGGGGTTTGGGTTTATTGAAATCAGAGATTAGCCTTTGTAAAACTTGATGGGCTGCGCACTACCTTCACTCCATGCTGCGCAACACCTCCTTCTTCCTCTTCCCCATCCTGGCCCTTACCATTCTGGCCATTTACTGCCGCCCCGCCGCCAGCCCCTACCAAAGCTGGTGCGAACAAAACTTCCGCGCCGATTCGGGCTTCGTCGGCAGCGCGCAGGCCGCCGACCTGAAGCGGTTGATCTGCCGCTACGATTCCGCCGTGTTTACGGACGAATACCGCCCTGTTCTGCTCAGTATGCTCGATGCGGCGCCAACTTCCGGGCAAGATTCGGCGGGCAAATTTTACGGCTTCCGCCTGCCCAACGGCGAGTTCCGCTACGTGCTTTACCTGCCGGTGAATATCCTTTTTGCCGATGCCATCCTGTTGTTCGAATTCCAGTCGCACAAAGGCGCCTGGGTTTTTGAGGGTCACGAATGGTTTTTCCACGGCAATCACGCCTGCTGCCTCGACGACGAATGGTCCGAATTTTCCCGGCTGGGGCCTTATTTGTACGTCGAAACCTGCGGTTCCGGCTCCGGACATTGTTCCGGCGCCGCCAACTTTGTGTTTTTCCCGCTTACACCCAACATCGACAACGACTATCAGGCGCCCTCCATCCGCACGCAGTGGTGGCAGTCGTTTTTGCTGACCGAGTCGCTGAACGGGACATTAGGCATCGCCGGCGATACGATTGTGGCGGATTACACCTTCGACCTTGATACGCTGATGGAAGACGCCGCGGGAGAAATGATCCCGCATCCCGTGTACAAAACCCGTTTTACCGCCCTGTTTCAGGTAGATACGGCGGCTCGCAAAATCAGGTTGCTCAATCGCGAGGCTGTTTTGCGCGAAGAGCGTCTCCGCTACCTTTTTGAGGATTATTAAAGATTTTCATGCCCCCGTGCAGCAAATCAGCCGTTTCGGCCACCAATTCAAAAAACGGCGCTTATGAACGATGCCCCCCTCCGTCAATTACTGAATGATTGCCGCCACGGCCACAGCGGCGCACAAAAACGCCTGTTCGAACAATACCGCAACCGGGTCTTCGCCGTTTGTCTGCGTTATGCCCGCGACCGACCCGAGGCGCAGGATATGCTGCAGGAGGCATTTCTGACCATTTTTCGCGACCTGCACCAGTACACCGGCGCCGGCCCCTTCGAGGCATGGATGCGGCGCGTATCGGTCCGTTGCGCCCTGCAGTGCCTGCGTCGAAGAAACCCCCTGCGTTTCGCCGAAGATTACCATGATCTGCCGGCAAATACTTTCGAGATAAGTCCCGACACCGAACTCAACAGCGAAGCCATCCTGCACATGGTGCAACAACTGCCGGCCGGCTACCGCACCGTGTTCAACCTCCATTGCCTCGAAGGTTGGTCGTACCCCGAAATTGCCGAAGCGCTCGGCGTCAGCGAAAGCAGCGTCCGCTCGCAGTACACCCGCGCCTGCCAGCGCCTGCGCCAGTGGGTCGAACAAGTTTTGCACACCACTTAACCCTTTTTGCACTTCATCTGTCATGGAAAATAATTCTACACCCAATTCTGACTTCGAAAAACTCCTGCGCGACCAGCTCGAACGACTTGATCCGACGCCCGACGAACAAACCTGGGCGAACATCGCAGCACGCCAGCAAGGGCCCAATTTCCTGCTGCGCCTGCGGTATTGGGCCAAATTCGCCGTTCCCGCAGCGCTTATCATCGCGGCTGCCGTCGTCTGCTGGCAATATGCAAAACCCGCGGCCTCCGATGCCGGCCAAACGCCCCTGGCGCCCCTGCAACAGCCGTCGCCTTCGCCCGCCGAGGTACCGGTGGCTACTGCTCCTGCCCCCCCTGTCGCCGCCGAACCCGCGCCGGTTGCTGCCGCGAAAAATACGCGCAGGGCTCGGGCCGTGTCTGTTCCGCAGCAAACCGCCGCTGCGCTCCGCCCCAATACCGTGCCCGCCGCAACACTCCGGTTCCTCGCCGAAAACGGCGTGCAATACGAGAGCCCGCGCAGCGGCACCCGTCTCAGCATCCCGGCCGGCAGTCTGGTGGATGCCGCCGGCCAGTCCGTGCAGGGCGAGGTAGAACTCCAGTTTCGGGAATACCGCGACATGGCCGATTTCCTGGCCGCGGGCATTCCCATGCATTATGGCGACGAGCGGGGCGACTTTTTCTTCAATTCCGGCGGCATGGTTGACGTACAGGTGCGGCAAAACGGCCGGCCGGTTTTCATGGCGCCCAATCAAAGTTTTGAACTCAATCTGGTGCCCACCGACCGCCTGACCAATCCGGCCCTGTTTTATTTTGACGAAAAAACCGCCAGTTGGCAATTTCAACCTGACGCAGCTTTCGCCGGCCAAAACGGCGCTTTGCCGGTACCCGTATCGGAACCGGTGGTGCAGAGCGACAACGGCGACGGCCTCGACGGGCCCGAATGCCTCCCCGAGGTGTTCGAAGCGCCTGTACATTTTATGCAGGAAGGCGCTATCGTGGGGGAAAAACTGGCCGCCGGACAATTGGTGATGCCGCGCTGGTTTGAACGCAATCCGCGCCTGACCGATCAGCAATTGCTCAACGGCATGGCCCAGGGCCGTATCCGGATCGTGAAAGACCGCGACAAGGAAGAACAACTTTTTCCCGAAGACCTCGACAATGTGTTCACCGAGTTGAAGGCGTTCAAAGACTGTTACTTCCTGCACCGGGTGGATACCCTGCGCAGCTCGAAAGCAGCCATGAAGCTGGCTTCCGAGCGCTATTGGAATCAGGTATACGTACTGGAAGAAGAAGGCAATACCTGCCGCATCATCCTGTACAGCAACAACGACAAAGTGGAGTTTTACGCCGATTTGGTGCCCAGCCCTGGAGTTTCCACATTCCGGTTTGATAAAACCATGGCCGAATACCGCCGCGTACGCAGCGAGCGCCAGGAAGCCAACCTCAAACTGGCCGCACAAATGCGCAATTTCCTGCTGACAGCCCCGCTATTTATGAAAGAGGAAGAATGGTGCATGAGCCCTATCGGCTGGCTGGACTATTTTAACCAAAATAAACCCATGATGCTCGAACGCTATCGCCAGGTCGCCGCCACCGGTTTTACGACCAACAGCGAAGTCACCAACAGCATTTATATCGAATGGAACAAGCAGATTTTTGCGCTTTATTCTGATAAATTTGACAAAAGTACGCGGGGGGGCCGGCAGAAAAGTGTCCGCAGTTTGCAGTACACACTCCGGCTTTCCCGTTTCGGCACTTACAATTGCGATCAGATCTACCGATTGAGCATTGGCGGCGAACCCTTGTACGTGGAGGTGCGATACCGCACCGCCGACGGGCAATCGGTTTACCCGGCCAATGCCAGCGTGCTGGACGCCGACAACCGGATGTTCTTCACGTTGCCCGACCCCGAACGCCTGCTGTATACCGCCGGCCGCAAACTGGACGTAATCCTGACGGGGCACAACGGCCGTTGCTACCGACTGTCGAGAGAAAAATACGCCGAACTGCAAATACTGGCCCGCAGTCAGAATGCCGGAACGCTCATCGTGGAAGACGTAACCGACCAGACGCAGAACCCCGAGGCGTGGGCGAAGTTGCTGGCCATTTGATGGCGAAAAATGGGTTAATTTGCAGGGCCAAAACATCCGCCCGCAACAATGAACCCGGTTTCCAACATCACCGTACGCCAGTTTTTCCTGATTCTGCTCATTTCGGCTCTGTTCGGGGTGCTCTTCTGGAACCTGCGGTTTTTTCTGCCCGCACTTCTGGGGGCTTATACCCTGTACGTTCTGTTGCGCGGCCTGCAATTTCGCCTGACGGAGCGCTGGAAATGGCCCGTCCGGCTCTCCGCCACGGTGTTGGTTATCCTTTCACTCATTGCCGTGTTATTGCCGTTCAACTGGGCGTTCAGTATGCTGAGCGACCGGGTTATCGGGCTTTTTCAAAATTCCGACCAGTTGCTCCAGAATGCAGAATCGGTGATCACAAGTGTTGAAAACCAGTATAATATCCACTTGCTGACCGATGAAAACATCAAAAATTTCAGCGACTGGGCGGTACGGGAAATGCAATCGGTGATCGGCGCCACGGTAAACGGTATCGGACTGGTATTGGCCATGTTTTTTCTGCTGTGGTTTATGCTGGCAGAAGGCAAAAAAATGGAGCATTCTTTTTTCAACTGGCTGCCGCTTCGGCGCGACAACGTGGAATACCTGCGCCGCCATCTCAACGACATGGTCTGGTCCAACGCACTGGGTATACCGCTGATGGGCATCGTGCAAGGCTTCGCGGCCTTGCTGATGTATTGGCTGCTGGGTGTGGAAGATCCCTGGTTGTGGTTTGTCGTGACGTTTATTGCCGGCATGATGCCCGTCATCGGGGTAGCGCTCGCTTACGTGCCGCTCACGCTCATTTTGTTGTCAAAAGGTCTGGAATGGCAGGCGCTGGCCATCTTTTTATACGGATTCATTGTGGTCGGTTCGGTCGATAATATTGCCCGCATGTGGGTGCTGAAAAAAATCGGACACACCCACCCGCTCATCACCCTGTTCGGCGTCATTGCGGGTTTGAAAATGTTCGGGTTTATCGGTTTTGTGTTCGGCCCGATCATGATCGCCATGCTGATCGTACTGCTGCGGATTTATCACAAGGAGTTTCATCAGCCCGCCTGAGCGCGCAGGTTGTTTTTCGATTTTTTCGGAAAAGCAGCGGAGCGCGCCAGTGGTGGTATCTCCTCCTAAATTTCTGAAAACATGAAAAACACTTTACAAGCCTGTTCCTTATTCATCCTGCTCGTTTTTTCTTTCCCCGCATGGGGGCAATCCCACGCGCCTTGCGGCGCCGACCAGTTGCGGCAGCAACTGATAGCGGAAAACCCGTCCTGGTTGTCGGCGCAGGCCGAAGCCGACCGATTTTATCTCGAATACCTGGAACAAAGCTCCCATACTTCCGGGCGGCCCGCATCCGCAGTGGTGGTGCCGATCGTCGTCCATGTGGTGCATACGCCAGGCACACCGGTGGGAACTGCCGAGAACTTGAGCGATGCCGACGTACAGGCCGGCCTCGACCTGCTGAATCAGGCTTTTGCCGGTATTTCATGCAACAACAACCCGGATGGAACACCAGTAGGTATTCAGTTTGCACTGGCAAAAAGAGACGCCAAGGGCAATCCGACAACCGGTATTACCCGCCACGCGAGCACGGCTGCGACCGTTTACGTGGGTGGATGGCCCGATGTGATGCTGACCACCATTACCGACGGCAAATTCCCGACGACCGATTACGTCAATGTCTGGCTGGTCAAAGAGTTCTGTTATTTTATACAAAACGGCCAATGCCACGGTCCGCAGGGTGTCGCAACGCTGGCCGGCTCGCATGGCAATCCCTTCGACGGAGCCATCATCGAAGCGGGCGCCTGGTATAACCCTTCCAACCCTTGCGACGCGGCCAAAATCTCCGCGCACGAACTGGGCCACTATTTCAACCTCCTGCACACCTTCGAAGACGGCTGCCCAAACGACAACTGTCATTTGCAGGGCGATCAGGTGTGCGACACACCCCCGGATGTGGACGAAAGCGTGGGTAATTCCTGCGTTTTTGCCAATTCCTGCGCGACCGATGCCGACGACGACATTTATTTCAACCCCTTTCTCAGCGACCAGCCCGATCCGGAAGAGAATTACATGGATTACTCAAATGCGGCTTGTCAGTACCGTTTTACACCCGGACAGGTACAACGCATGTTGTCCGCTTTGTACGGACCCCGCAAAAGCCTGCTGCAATCGCAGGGCGCCCAGGAGGCATGCCTGCCCCTGATGACGCTGAATTTTGCCGCACCGACGGATGCCAGAGTGAATATCCCGCTGCTCATTCCCGCCGCGGTCAGCAATGCCGATTCGCTGGCCTGGTTTGTCGACGGCGCATGGGTGAGCAATGCCGATACGCTGGCGACGAGCTTTTCCAGCCCCGGCGATCATTCCGTTACCCTGATTGCCTACAACAGCGCGGGCTGTAATCGGACCCTGAAAAAGGATTTCAAGGTTTATCACGCCAATTGTCCCAACAACATCGCCCTGCCTTCCGTTCCGGAACTTTGCCCTTCCGGAACGGTCGACCTCTATGCCTATCCGCCCGGGGGGATCTGGAGTGCGGAAGATTTCCTGTTTACGTCCACGGTTTCGGCTTTGTGGTTTACCGAACCGGCGCCGCATATCGTGACGTATACCGTAACGGAAGGTCTGTGCCGCCAATCGGCTTCCATGGAATTGAAAATCAGCGATATAGACCTGGATGTTTTTGCATTTGGGTCGATCGACTGCGCCAGTCCGCAGCCGGTGCCTCTGAGCATTTACACCGATGCGGATTTTGTGCAGTGGGTCGATCCTTTGGGCAATTCCGGGTTTTACTCCGGTTTTGGCGATATGCCGACCGTGAGCGTGGCGGGCAATTACCATTTCATCGCCACAGATGGCAGCCAGTCCTGTGCAGCGGATTTTTACATCAACTCTGTAAATGCACCCGATATCAGCATCGAAAACTGTACGGTTTGCCCCGCCAACGGTATTCAATTGTGCGCCGAAGGGGTTGCGCCGGGCTCCACGGTGCGCTGGACCAATTACAGCAGTATTCAGCAGGGCACGCAGGTGACCGTCAATCAACCCGGTCATTGGACGGTACGGGCCATTTCGCCCGCGGGTTGTGAAAGCAGTGCCATACACTACATTCCGAGCGTAGCCAATCTCAATCCGGTGTGCAGCGCCGGCAGCAGTTCTTCATTGCCCTGTTTTGCCACCGGCCATTTGCTGGGCGCGGCGAGCCCGGGCGGCAGTCTGGAAATCAACTGGGTCACACAGGACGGCCATATCGTGAGCGGAGGCAATACCATGACCCCTGAATTCGACCGGCCGGGCACGTATCAGCTGATCGTCACCAATACGGCTTCGGGTTGCAGCGGCACCGATTACACCCATGTGTCGAGGTATGTTCCGGTGCAGCACATTTACCAGTCGATCTGCGCCGGGGACAGTTATCAGGGGTATACGGAAGCCGGAGATTACGCCGATACGGTGCATTTTGCCCGTAGTTGCGACAGCGTATTCGTGTTGCACCTGTCGGTTTTGTCTGCAACGCAAAGCACTATTTTTAAAGAAGTTTGCGCGGGTGAATCGTTCGAAGGCTACTCGGCAGCCGGTACTTATATGGATGTGTTTGTGGCGGCTAACGGGTGCGACAGTATCCGGACGCTGATTTTGTCCGTCGCCCCGCTGCCCGAGCTGGCAGGCGCCCAGGTCACGCCCGACAATGGCGCCGGGACGGGCGCGATCGTGCCCGAGCTGCAAAGCGGCGTGTTTCAATATGAATGGAGCAACGGCGCGACGACGACTCAGCTCGCAGGCCTCACGGCCGGATTGTATCAGTTGACCTTGACCGATCCGGCTGGTTGTACCGCTGTGTTCGAATTTGAAGTGCCTTTGTCGGTGGGAACGCATTCGCCGGGCGGCCGGCTGGAACTGAGGCTGTCGCCCAATCCCGTTGCGCCGAACGAACCGGTGCGGCTGGATATAAGTGGCTCCGCCGTATCGGCAGATTACCGCGTAATCCTTTGCGATCCTGCCGGGCGCATAATTGGGCAGGTCGTACCCTTGTTACATTCCAATGGCGCTGTAAAAGCGGAATTTACGCTCCCCGCAGCCGGCTGGTATCTCGTGCAAGTGGAAGATGGCGCCGGCTGGAAAACAGCCTGCCGCGTCGTGTGTATCGCGCCGCGGTAGGCTGTTGGTCAAATCTCCAAAACAATCATTCCCAGGATTTAAACCGCTCCAGCACGGCTTTTTCGAGCATTTCACGGTCGTCGGGGTGGGCGATGTCGATGAGTGCCTGGGCGCGCTGGCGCAGGTTTTTGCCGAAGAGATAAGCTACGCCGAATTCCGTAACGATGTAGTGGACGTGGGCCCGGGTGGTCACGACGCCGGCGCCCGGTTTGAGGGTCGGGACGATACGCGGCACGCCTTTGGCGGTACGCGAGGTAAGCGCGATGATGGGTTTGCCGTTTTTCGACACGGCGGCGCCGCGCATAAAGTCCATCTGTCCGCCCACGCCCGAGAACTGGTAGGTGCCGATGGAGTCGGCGCAGACCTGGCCGGTCAGGTCGACCTCGATGGCGCTGTTGATGGCATGGACGCGGTCGTTGCGGCGAATGACGGAGGGGTCGTTGACGTAGTCGATGTCGAGGAAAACCGTGGAGGGGTTGTCGTCGACAAAATCATAGAGCCGGCGGGTGCCGAGTGCGAAGCCGCTGACCGTTTTGCCGGGGTGGATTTTTTTGTAGCGGTTGGTCACGACACCTTTTTCGATCAGGTCGATGAGGCCGTCGGAGAACATTTCGGTGTGTACGCCGAGGTCTTTGTGGTTGGTCAGGCTGCGCAGCACGGCGTCGGGGATGTTGCCGATGCCCATTTGGAGGGTTGCGCGGTCGTCGATCAGTTCGGCGATACGCTGGCCGATTTTCAGTTCGGCTTCGCCGGCATTTTCGCCGAAGGGTACTTCGATCAGCGGCGCTTCGTGCCACACCATGGCGTCGAATTTGCTGATATGGATGATGCCGTCGCCGTGGGTACGGGGTACTTGCGGGTTGATCTGCGCGATGACGTGTTTGGCGGTGTCCACGGCGGAGCGGCCGATGTCGACCGAGGTGCCCAGCGAGCAATAGCCGTGGCGGTCGGGTTTGGACACCTGCACGATGGCCACGTCGAGCGGCAAAATATTGCGTTTGAACAACTCCGGGATTTCACTCAAAAATACCGGCACATAGTCGGCCCGCCCTTCATTTACCGCCTGTCGGATGGCGCCCGATACGAAAAGCGAATTGAAGTGAAAGTGAGAGTGGTATTGCGGCTTGACAATTTCGAGGTCGCCGTACATGGAGATGGAGACCAGTTCCACATCGCGGAGCCGGGGGGCCTGTTCGGCCAGTTTGTCGAGCATGTGAACCGGCGTGGTAGCGCTGCCGTGTACAAAAACGCGGTTGCCGGATTGTATGACGCGGAGGGCCTCTTCGGCGGTAACGTAGGGCATTTTCTGTGCTTTTTATTTTTGATGGCGATTCAACCAAATGTTGACGCTGCAAAGTAAGGGGCAGGACAAGCGAAATAGGGTTGATCCTTGTCAATCTTTTAGCGGGAAAAAATCATTGATAATAAGTGTAAAATTTACACAGTGGTCGGAAGACTCCGGCCCAGAGAAATAAGTGCGAAATTACCAGGCTTTTTGCCTGAAATCAGTGGCAAGCGCCTCGATTTGCCCAAACAGCATTTGCGCCCTGTCCCCGATCTGCTGCCACTGTTTCGTACCGGCAAACCCAATACCCGACAGCCACTCCAGGGTATGCGCCGCGTCGTGCCATTCGCCGATGGCAGCTTCAAGGGTTTTTAGATAATCGGTTTGCAAGGGGGATTGTCGGGCGAGTTTTTCGGGAAAAATAGCCTTGACGTACAGCAACCTTTTGATCCGAATACGCGCTTCATGCAAACCCTCGACGGCGAGCGGCCGGCGGCTGAAATAGCGATTGAGTTGTTTGCGGCGGCGTTTCAGCAGGGATTTGACCCGGTCTTTATCGAGGTTTTCAAACAGCGGGGCGACCTCTTTTTCAAAGCGCCGGATGAGTTTTTTGGCGTTTTTTATGCCCCGGATAAATCGTTTTTGTTCCAGTTGAACGAGGCTTGCCAGTTGTTCGGACAATTCGGGGCGTTCCTGCCCGATATTTTTCAATAAAGCCAGGTGAATTTCACCGGCCCGAATGCGCCCCGCCTGACGGTACGTTTTTTTCAACAAAGGAAAAGCCACCAACTGTACCCAGGAGCGGGCATCGGGTACAAGCAGGTCGAACAAAGCCCGGATTTTTTTCAGATGAAGCCTGAATTGATGCAAACATTCCGGATCGCGGTTGCGGGCATAGTCGTCCAGCAGGCCCGGCAAGGCCTTTGTTTTTTCCAGAAATGCCGATTGTATGGTTGCCTTTTTAAGCATGTTTCAAATGGCAGGTAAATGCAGCGACACCCGTTCCCAGAAGGCGTCGTCGATCAGGCGCGCACTGCCCAGCAGGGCCGCTTCCTCCAGCAAAGCGGAGGGGGCGACGTGCAAGCGGAGCCCCTGAACCGCCAGATCAGCTTTGAAACTTTCGCCAAACAGGGGCAGAGCGTGCGCAATATTGCCCCCGATGACCAGCGCCTGCGCGTCGAAACGGCGCAGCCAGTGCGACAGGCATGCGGCCAGGTTTTGTCCGAAACGGACGAACATGTCCTGAACGACCGGCTCGTCGCCGGCTTTTTCAATCAATTCTTTTACGCCCTGTACCGGCGGCAGCCCCAGCCGTTCGTTTTCGCGCACAAACCACCCGGTAGAGAAATACTGGTCGGCGATACCGTCGCGGAAAGGCAGGTGCCACAGGCAGCCTTCCGGCGGCACGGTTTCGCCCAGCACGACCGGCACGCCGCGATCGAGGAAAGCCGAGCCGAAGCCGGTGCCCAGGGTGATGACCACCACCTTGTCGTAGCCTTTGCCCTCGCCCAGCCAGGCTTCGCCTACCCCGAAAGCAGAGGCGTCGTTTAGGAAACGCATGGGCAGGTCGTGACCGGGGCTGAGCAAGCCGTTCAGCGCTTCGGGGATACGCAGATCGTACAAGTGTTTGAATTTGTGCTGCATTTTCGATACCCCGTTGCGGTAGTCGAAAGGGCCCGGAATCGCGAAACCGATGCCCTTGACGGGCGCCGGAGCCACTTTGGCGAGGGTGCTGTTGAGGGCTGTGGCCCAGGCCAGCAGGATTTGATCGGCGGCGGCTTCGTGGTTGTACGACATGCGGGAAAGGCTGCCGGGCAGTAAACGTCCGGCATCGAGGTCGACTGCCGCGCAGCTGATGTGCGTTCCGCCGATGTCGACGCCGATGGAGAGGGTAGGAGAGGGCATGGATTGTTCTTGTCGTGTAAATATAAGCAGTTGAGCCGGATGACGCAATGTTGTTTCCTGTTGCCCTGGCAATTATTTTTCAATTAATTCCGAATTGTATGTTTGCATATAGCGCTGATAAGCGGATAGATTTGGATTGAACTGTTGACCCATCAGATCCAAATATGTTATCGAACCAAATGAAATCGATTGCCCTGTTGTTTTTATTAACCGGGGCGATTTGCGACACGCTTTCCGCGCAGTCGAACAGGCGCCTCGACCTCGAATTGCGATTCGGGGTAAATTGCAACCTGAATAATTTCAACCCATTCAGCGGTAAAAATCAAAAATTTCCGGGTGTGCGCATCTACGGGAGCGCCATTTTAATTGGTCAAATAAAACCTTGGTTGACAACCAGTTACGGGGCTTCTGTTGCCGTGTACAACAAATCTTTGGGTAATAACCTGAACCCGCTCGTTTCAGATATTCAGATTGATTTTGTGAACTCCTTGTCGATCGGTTGCGGATGGCGCTGGGATTCCAATAATGAAGAAGGACCTAATGTCGGTTATCGAAAATACCTGCGGACCCTGAATAATGCACCGTATTACAACCTCTATCATACTTACGACAATTCGGTGTTTTTTTCAACTAACTTCCTGATCAACAATCATCACCGAAACCAGACAGTCGGTACAGTCTCTCTGACCTTTGACAATTTTTCGGTCAGTTATTACAACGATAGCGCCCCGCCCATAGAATGGTTTAATCTCGGCGATGGTTTTGATCGGTATTGGACAGGAGGCGTAATGCTGGCTTTACACAAAAGATACGGCGTTCGGAATATCGTCGAGTTGACATTCGACCAGTTTACCGGGTATCAGCCGCTCGTGTACGAGATATCCAATGTGCTGGGGATGGGCGTCCCGAATTATAACTCGGACGCTTCGGCTACGCCCCGGGCACAGATAAAAGCCCGAAATTCAACTACTTCGTTCAACTCTTCCGCCTACAACGTCAAGATATTTCTGGATGACAACTACGCTTTTGATGCGGGCATCCTTGGTTCGCTGGTCTACAAGGGCAAGTCAAAAAAACGCACCACCCCGCGTGGGCGTTCGGTTCGCTCCCGAGACAGCCTTCACTTCGGTCTTCAGGACATCATTCACATCAACGGGCATTACTCGTTGCACCCCAATTACGACATTAACAGATTCTATATAGGCCTCACTTACAACCAATTCGAACATGTGCGCTAATCATATTTATCTCCACCGGCCGGCGCTCCTGCTGCTGATCGTATGGACGTTCGGCTCCTGCGCAGTACCTCGTTTAAAGATTTATTACAGCCAGATTATGGAAGACCTGGGGGTATATGATCAGGCAATAAAGGCCGATAAAAACACGCCGGTTGATTACAAAAAATTCGTCGTGTATGAAGCGGCGTATCCTTTCTGCCAACAGGAAAAAAACGAGGGGGAGCATATCCTGGATTACAGTCTCGCAATAGATCGAGAATGCGAAGGAGATACCATCGGGTTCCATTATTTCAGCCTGATCGGCTATGGAGATCGCGATTCTTTGATAAACGCCAACATGATCCTGATTTCATACAGCGTCGACTATTGGAATGGTATCGACGGCGCGGGCGTGATGGGCGCCGGGAAAGCAGAGATCGACGTAAGCGGAGGCATAACCGTATTGTCCGGCGTCCGGAAACGAGCGGAAAAATCTGACGCAAACGGCAGTTTCGATATAAAAGTTGACCAGAAGCACCTGTACGCCCAGCCCAGCAAAATGAGTGCATTTTTCAAAAGAATGGGCGGGTCATTTAAAAAGAAGGGAAATAAGCCCGAGATCAGGGCCGGCTTTCGGCCTTACCGCACAAAATCCGTTCATTACAACATAATGTGCGAAAAGGCTGGCGATACCGTCATACTCAAAGCGCTGGTCAACAAGGATATCAACCAGGTCGGCGGCACCAAACCGCTGGTGCTCGATATGGCCAATATCAGTAAAAATGGGCTTGTGCTGAAAAAAGTCGCTTCTGCACAAGCCCGTTGAACGCGATGGAATAAAGTTTTGCGCCCGGCTGCT
>JADZFP010000111.1 GCA_020849825.1 Saprospiraceae bacterium | reverse complement strand
GTTTACCATCGTGGAAATGTATTGATGATGAGTTGTTGCGGAAGGGTTGATGAGGTTGAGAAGGGGTGATGCGGTTGATAACCCCTCATCAACTTGATTCAAAATGCCAATTGCACCACCGCCTTTTCAATTGGGTCGTATGCGATGGGCGTTTCGGTTTTTACTTCTTTTTTCTTGTTGTTTTCGCGTTCAATATGGGTCGTTTCGAGTACGATTCCATTGTCGTCGGCGCTTTTGAGCAGCCCGGTTTTCTGGGTTTTGTCGGTCAGGGTAACGGCAAGTGTCCGGCCGGCGTTTTTGCGGTACTGGCGCGGGAATTTGAGCGGCCGGTCGACGCCGGGGCTGCTGACTTCGAGGACGTATTTTTCGCCGAGCCAGCCGTTTTCGTCGAGGTGTTTTTCGAGGTGGCGGCTGAGGGCCTGACACTTTAAGAAGGTCATACCCGAGTCCGAATCGGCGAACACGTCGAGGTGCTGGCCGCCTTTGAGGTTGATCTCGACGATAAAGCAATCGGCGAATGCTTCGTCGGTCGTGAATTTTTCTTCGAGGAGCCGTGTGATGCGTTCTGTGACGTCCATGCTGCGTATTGACCTGTTTTTCAGGTAGATATAAACAAAAGAGGGAACTTTTGGTTCCCTCTCGTTTTACTGCGATCAGATTTATGCCACAAAGGTAAGTCGCTTTTTTGAATATGCCAAATGCTCTCTCAGTGCTGGTGCTGGTCTTCCTTTTCTTCGATGTCTTTTAACAAAAGCCGCAAAGCGCCGGCCGACAGGAAGAGTTCAACGAGGCAGATGACCAGAGAAACGATCATCAGGAGCAGGCTGCCTGCAAACAGCACTTTGGCCCACATCTGCCATTCTTCATACACAAAAAACATCGTGACGACGCAACCCAGGATGCTGGCAACACCCATCACCTGCATCCATCGGATGAGTTGAAGGCGGCGTTTGAGGTTGGAGATCTGGTACAACAGGTGCAGTTGTTGTTTTTCCTCGTAATCGGAGTACAACTTCCGGATGAGGTTGGCGATGGCCAGAAACTTGTTGGTGTAGGCCAGCATGAGCAACGATACGGCCGGAAACAGCAGCGCGGGGGTTTGAATCGTCAGTTCCATGCCGGTATAACGATGCAAGCGGCAGAGAGTTGTTTGGGCAGGGCAGCGTTTTTGGAAGCCGTGCGGCGCGCAACCCTGGCCGATCTGCATCAAATCGGAAACGTGTGCGTATGTCCGTTGACCGTCACGGTCACCGTGCCGTCGCCATTGAAGACAAGGGTACCGGTGAGCGTTTGCGACTGTCCCTGACCGTTGGAGGCGGTTACGCTTACCGTGCCGTCGCCGTCGGTGATCTGGTAGTCGGATTTGCGGACGGTCAGGTTGGCGAGGGTAACGGTTGTTTGCACGTCGAGGGTCGGGTCGGTGCGGCGCAGGTTGCCTGTGAGGTTGCCGGTGAGGCTGTACGCGCCCGAAACCACGTAATCGGTCGCCGAGGGCGCGATGCCGGTGATGGTCAGTTCGCCGGTCGTCTGGTCGGCGCCCGACCAATGGGCCGAGGCAAAGGTTCCGTTGCCGCTGACGTCGACGTCGGCGCTTTGCGGTATGCCGACGTTGTTGCAATGGAGCAGCCAGCTCAGGTTGAAGGTGCAGGAATAACTTGCGGCGCCAAACGTATTGCTTTTTTGAATGGTCGTATCGCCGGGCGTGTTGCAGGTTTGGGGAATGCTGGCCAGCAGTTCGGTCATGTCGATAGTGGGCAGCGTGGCGCCGGCGGTGCGTTCGGAGACAGCCGATTCCGTAATTTCGGCGGCTTCGGAGGCTGTGAGCAGTTCGGCTACGACCTCGCCGTCTTTACGGCAGGCGCTGAGAACAAAAAGAACGGCCAGCAGGGCCAGGGTCAGGATGCGCAGTTCAGAACGAAAGTTTTGCATGATGGGAAATTTGAATGAGGGTTGTAGTGATAAAATGTGCATCGCATTTCGGGGCGACGAGACAAAGGTGGGGGCTGAAAAAAGCGCCGGCCAAACCGGCTCAACCAAGCGCCTTTTTCTTTCAACCCATGGCAATCGCCCTGCAAATGGTTGATCGGGGGCGACCGTTGGTTGAATGTGCCTTGCAGACAAACCGTACAGGCAGATAGATTTGGACAAAAAATTAACATTGGGGCCTTAAACCCGGAGCCTGTAAATTATTCAAACCTGTTAGTCATGTTCGACCCGACCGATTTTTCCACCCTGCGCTGGATGTTCACGCCGCTGCTGATATTTGTCCGCTACGCAGTGCTGAGCGTTAATTTGTTTCTTGTTTTTTAAGTCTGGAAACGCCTTGTCTGGTTGTATCGCAAAATTCAACAGCGCTTTCCGGCCGACCGCGACTACCACCGCGAGATCGGTTATTCCTTTCTGACCGCCTGTATTTTCGGGGCAATCGCCTGGCTTTTTTTGGGTACGCCGCTGCGCCAGTACACGCAGTTTTATACCAATATTGAGGAATACGGCATAGGTTGGCTCCTGCTGAGCATCCCGCTGAGCCTGCTGATCCACGACGCTTATTTCTACTGGATGCACCGGCTGATGCACCATCCGCGAATTTACCGGCGGGTACATCTGGTGCACCATCGTTCGGTGAATCCTTCGCCCTGGGCGGCCTACGCTTTTCACCCTTCGGAGGCCGTACTGGAAGGCGGCATTTTGCCGCTTTTACTGGTGCTGATGCCCATGCACCCGATCTCCTTTTTTGCCTTTATCACCCTGATGCTGTGGTTCAATGTGTACGGGCATCTGGGGTACGAGATTTTCCCGAAAAGCCTGTACCGCCACCCCCTGGGGCGCTGGTTGAACAGTTCGATCTACCACAATCAGCACCACGAGCGGTTTACCGGCAATTTCGGCCTGTACTTTACCATTTGGGACCGGCTTATGGGTACCTTGCGTACCGATAGCGCCGACAAGGTGGATGAGGTGCATGAAAGAATACATTCCAACCAACACGTTGTCAAAAATTTACAAAACAGAACTACCATGTCTTCATCGCAAAAAGGCACCCTTGCCTCGCTTGTCCTCTTCCTGCTGGCTTTGTCCGGCCTTTCGGCCCAGTCGATCAACTGGGCGACCGACATCGCTCCCCTGCTGTACGACCATTGCGTCAAATGTCACCGCGACGGCGGCATCGCCGGGTTTTCATTGATCGGGTACGACAATGCCGTGAATTACAAGGAAGCAATCGCCGACGCCACGGCTGCAAAGCGCATGCCGCCGTGGAAAGCCGATCCGGATTATCGCCGGTTTGCCCATGAGAACACCCTGAGCGACGCTGAAATACAGCGTATTCAGGACTGGGTGACGGCCGGCGGGCCCCAGGGCGACCTGGCCGCTGCGCCGCCCGATCCGGTTTTTGCCTCGGGGTCGGAGATCGGCATGCCCGACCATATTTTGCAAACGCCGTTTTATACGATTACTTCGCCCGTCGACGAATACCGCTGTTTCGTAGTGCCCAACGGACTGGCCCAAACGGCTTTCCTGCGTGGTATGGAGGTTATTCCGAGCGATCACCAGGCTATCCACCACGTGCTGGTATTCGAGGACACGACCGGGCAGGCAAAACTCAACGACCTGGCTACCCCCGAGCCCGGATATGCCCAGTTCGGCGGCATAGGGGTGCAGGGCGCCCGGCTTGTCGGCGCCTGGGTGCCCGGCTCACGCAACACGCTTTTGCCGCCGTTTATGGGCATGAAACTCAACCCCGGCGCCGACCTTGTCCTGCAAATTCACTACCCCAGCAATGCCCAGGGACTGACGGCCAATGCGACTGTCAATTTGTTTTTCACCCCGACCAACCAGGGTATCCGCGAGGTGAGCATCGCGCCGTTCATCAATCATTTTCCGCCTTCGCTGAGCGATTACCCGCTTTCCATTCCGCCCAATCAGGTGAAGACCTATCACGCGCAATTCACCGTGCCCACCAACGCCTCGCTGATCGGCATCGGTCCGCACATGCACCTGATCGGGCAAAGTATCGAATGTTTTGCCCGTACCCTGCAAGGCGATACCATCCCGCTGATCCGGATACCCGACTGGGATTTCCACTGGCAGGGTTCGTATTTGTTCCAACAGGTGCAAAAAATGCCTATCGGCGCCAAGGTGCATGCCTATGCGACTTACGACAACACCCTGAACAACGACCAGAACCCCTCCAACCCGCCGCAATGGGTTTATCAGGGTGAAGCGACGACCGATGAGATGATGCTGGTCTACTTCACCTACATGCTTTACCAGCCCGGCGACGAAAACATCGTGCTCGACAGCACCTTGCTGAGCAGCGGCGCTGCTGCGCCCGATCCGCGCCTTGGCGCTTTGCGGGTGTCGCCCAATCCGGCCAGCGAACGGATTCAGGTGCAATTCGATCTACTGGAAGCCGCTGATTTCCAGGCCAGTATACTCGATCTGAACGGGCGGGTATTGAAAATTTTTGCTTTGCAAAGCGACGCGGCGCCGGGCGCGCAACAGCTGGAAGCCATGATCGGCGATTTGCTGCCCGGTCATTACCTGGTACAAATACAAGTCGCCGGCGGTACGCCGCGGGTCGCCAGATTTGTCAAAACGGAGCCGTAAAATGCCGTCTTTCGTATCCATGTTGCTATCCGGGCGGGCGCGCCTGATTACCCATCTGACAGGCTGGACGTTTGTCTTCGTGTCTTTCTTTTACCTGTTCAGTCAGGTGCGCCCGCCCGGTGAAGCATTGATGCGGACGGTGATGAACCTCGCATTCATGCTGGCCCTGTACTACGGCAATGCCAAACTGCTCGTCAACCGCTACCTGGAGCCCGGGCGATACCGGGAGCTCATCGTGTATTTGTTGCTGTTTTGGCTCGGTATGGCCGCGCTGCGCACCTGGGTGGAGCTGAATACCTTCGGCGGCAATGTATTTGTCGCCCGCACCGGCATGCAGCCCAGTTGGGTTCGAATGTTTGTCGTGTACTCGATCTCCTACTTTTTGTTGCTGTTGTTCAGCACTTTGTATCAGCTCGTAGAAAACAGGCACGCCCTGGAGTTGCGGCACCGCGAACTGGAAACGCGCCATGTGGAAGCGCAGCTCAATTACCTGAAAGCCCAGATCAATCCGCATTTCCTCTTCAACACCCTCAACAACATCTACGCGGCCGCCACCCTGCAGCACCCGCGCACGGCCGATATGGTGCTGCGGCTCAGCGATTTGCTTCGCTACGTCACCTACGACGCTCAGGCCGGCAAGGTGCCGCTCGACCGGGAAATCGAACAAATCCGGGCTTACATCGACCTTTTTGAAATGAAATCGGAACAGCCGCTGCCCATTGGATTTACCATTGAAGGCGACACCGCCGGGGTATCGATCGAGCCGGTGCTGCTGCTGCCGCTGGTCGAAAACGCCCTGAAACACGGCGATCTCGATGTTAATCCCGCCGCGTTTCTGCACCTGCATTTAAAGTGCCTTCCCGGCGAGATTTATTTTGAAATCAAAAACACCTTCAGCCCCGCCGATCAGCAAAAAGACGAGGTGGGGGGCGTGGGACTGGAAAACATCCGCCGACGGCTCGAACTCAATTACCCCGACAGACACGCACTCAAAGCCGGGGAAAACGAAGGCGTATTCGAAGTAACCCTGAGTATCACGTATGACGAAAATAAAATGCCTGCTGGTCGATGACGAACACCTGGCACTGGCCTTGCTGGAAAATTACATCCAGCGCATGCCCGAGCTCGAAATCGTGGAAAAATGCCGGAGCCCGATCCGGGCGGTCGAGGTACTGCAAAGCCAGTCGATCGACCTGCTTTTTCTCGATATTCAAATGCCTTTGCTCAACGGCGTCAATCTGTTGCGCGCCGTATCCTACCGGCCGGTCACCATTTTTACCACCGCCTATGCCCAGCATGCCCACGAAGCTTTCGACCTCGACGCCGTCGACTATTTGCTGAAGCCCTTTGCTTTCGAACGCTTTCAGCACGCCATAGACAAAGCGAGGGCTCTTTTGCAACAACGGAACGGATTGGTCTCCGACAAACCTGAGGGTTTTATCACCGTTAAAGCCGACCGGCAGTGGATCAAAATCCCGCTCGACGACATTCGCTATATCGAGGGCTGGAAAGAGTACGTCAAGATTTTTACCGGCGCCGACAAGGTGGTGACGCTGGAAAGCCTGAACAACCTCGAAAACACCCTGCCGGCCGGGCACTTTCTGCGGGTACACAAATCCTTTATCGTCCCCCGCGCCATCGTGCGCCGCCTCGACGGGGAGGAACTGCTGCTCTCCGACGGCAGCCGCATTCCCGTGGCGCGGGCCCGAAAAAAAGAGGTGACTGCCGCGCTGTTCGGGGCAGGGGGGTGAGTGTTTCACGCGAAGGGCGCAAAGGAGCAAAGCGCGCATTTTTTATTGCACGCAGAGGTGCTGTGTGCAATAACAAGAAGTTTTGCAAAAAAAATAGTAGATTTGCAATCAGATAAGCAAGCCCTTTGGGGCTATGCAGTTTAGGCAGGACTTAGTTCCTGCCTATT
>JADZFP010000110.1 GCA_020849825.1 Saprospiraceae bacterium | reverse complement strand
GTTTTTTTAGACAGGATAAACAAGATTTACAGGATAAATGTCGGCGTTGCCGACTTACGTAACATCCTGTAAATCTTGTTTATCCTGTCTAAAAAAAAACTCCTCCTGTCCAACCATTAGCCTCTACTATCCGATCCATTTATTTGCTGATCACATCCCGCGCAAACAGGATTTTCGGTTTCCAGTACGTCGATTTGCTCACATTTTCCACCACCACGCCGCGGCTGGTGGTGCTGTGTACGCAGGTGAGTCCGTCATTGGAGCGGCGCACGAGCAGGGCCACGTGCTGAATTTTTTTGGGGCTGTCGCCGAAAAAGATCAGGTCGCCGGGTTGTGCGCGTTCGATCGGCACGGGGCGGCCTTCGGTGGCTTGTTTGGAGGAAGCCGGCGAAACTTTAATGTTGTATTGTTTCAGTACAAAACTGGTAAAACCCGAGCAATCGAAGCCGGTTTGCGGGTTGGTACCGGCGTAGTGGTACTTGGTGCCGACGTATTTCTGGCCGTAATTGACCACCTCGCGGCGCAGGGAAGCGCTGGCGCCGGCCTCGGCGCCGGGCCGGGGTGCGGGGGCGGCAGGGGTGGTTCGGGGTTTGAGCAGGTTACAACCAATGGAAAACAGCAGGGGAAGCAGGAGCAGCGAAAGCAGGCGCTTGGAATACATGGGTAGGCGATGTTTTTTCCCAATAACAGCAAAACGGTTGCCACAAACGCTGCGACAACCGTTTTTGCATATTTATTAACGCGATACGTTAAAATAAGTCTTTTACTTCGGCTTGCTCCGTGATCACGTCACGGGCGTAGAGGATTTTCGGTTTCCAGTAGCGCGACGTGAGAATATTCTCCACGATGATACCGCGGCTGCTGGTGCTGTGTACGCAAAAGATGCCTTCGGCACTGCGTTCCACAACCATGGCGACGTGTTGGATATGGCCGCGACCACCAAAAATGATGAGGTCGCCGGGCAGTACTTCGCTCAGCGAAATGCGTTCGCCCTGGCGGGCCTGAGCCGAAGAACTGGAAGAGGTTTTTACACCGAATTCATTGAGCACGAAACTGGTGAAACCCGAGCAATCAAAACCGGTTTTCGGGCTTACGCCGGCGTAACGGTACTTGAGGCCGATAAAATTCTGGGCGTAGCCGGTGATGAATTCGCGGAATTGCATCATTTCGGCACTTTCTGCGCGCGATTCGCGCAAGGGGTTGGTGTGGAAGGCCGAACAAACAAAGAAGAGAAGAAGGGCTAAGGGGAGCCGGAAATGGTTGATTCTGGGGCTGCGACTGGAAGGAAGTGTGTCGTTCATTCAGAAACGCTTTGGTGAACAATTTTGCCTGCACCGGACATCGCAATGACGCCGGCGGAGTGCGTGGGTTTTAAGAAAGAACCTGATTAGGAATCATAGTTCTGCGCAGTTCAGGACGGGGCTTGCGGCAGCGGGTATGTTCATGGTGAGATTAAAGGAACCGCGCGAAAAAGGCTGAGTGGATTAGCAAGCCGGTGGCAAAGGTAACAAAGGGTTTTAAATTTTCACCCCTTTGAAACAAAAATTGTTAAGCTGGTCTTAAGGCAGGCGAAAAATATCGGCGTCGGCAAGGAAGGGAAATTGAAGGCGGTAATTGCGCAATTTGTCCAGTGAAAGTTCGGCGGTAAAAACGCCTTCCTGTTCAGAAATTCGGCCCAACGTTTGTCCGCTAAAATCAATGACGGCCGACTCGCCGGAATAATTCAGGCCCGCGCCGTCCTGTCCAAAAATATTCACACCCGCCACAAATGCCTGATTTTCAATCGCCCTGGCACTTAACAACGCCGACCAGTGCGCCACACGGGTTACCGGCCAGTTGGCCACGAAAAGCAACAAATCGAAAGGGTTACTTTTTTCATTCCGGCACCAGACGGGGAAACGCAAATCGTAACAAATCAGCGGTCGAATGCGCCAACCCTGCCACTCCAGCCGCGCATTTTCCCAGCCGGGATTGTACGTTCGGTGCTCTCCGGCCAGCGAAAAAAGATGTCGTTTGTTGTAAATACCAACGCTTCCGTCGGGCTTTACAAACAAGAGCCGGTTGTAAAAACGCCCTTCCTCGACACATATAAAGCTCCCGGTCAGCGCTGCCCCGGTTTGTGCCGCCAGTTCCTGCATCCAGGCCTGCGTAGGGCCGTCCTGCGGCTCTGCCAGGGCAGCAGCATTCATGGTAAAACCGGTGGTAAACATTTCCGGCAACACGATCAAATCGGTTCCACCGGACAGCGGTTTCAACTTTTCCGCAAACATATCGCGGTTGGCAGCCGGAGATTCCCAGTGCAGACGGGATTGAACAATGGATAAACGCATAGGGCAAGGGTATTCAGTTGGGCATGAGTAAAGGGCAAGATTACGGCGATTCCGTTATTCTTCAAACTGTTCAAAATCGCCCAGGCAAAGCGCAAAAACCAGCGGCACGAACCTTTGTACTTTGTAAAGAAAACGCTTTTCCGTTTTTGCCAGCAACCAGGCCGATTTGATCCTGCCGCTCATATTGCCGAAACTGGCTTTGTTTTGAAGACTGTCCAGATGCTCCGGGTAAAAACGGGAGTGGAGCGCAAACAACACCCGGGGTACTACCTGCCGCTGGAAAAAATCGGTAAACACGATCAGCCATAACAAGGCGATTTGAAACAATTTGAGGGCGCTAGCCCAGTTGCCCAACGCCAAAACCACCAGGGCGGCGATGACCAAAAACCGCGGAAAACCGTAGTCTTCCTTTTTGTTCTTCTTTTTTTCCAGTTTTTTCTGCTGCTTCTCGGTCAAAACCGGTTTGGGCAATGCGTCCAGCGTTTGCAAATATTCGGTTTCGTGGTCGATCCGGCCGGGCAAATGGGCCGCCAGCCGCCCGGTCAGCCAACCCACAACGAGAAATAAAAGGAAGTAGGCAATTTCCAGCAGGATGTTACTTTTCACAAAGTCGATAATCATGCGATCCAGCATGACCGTGGGCAAAAAAGCAGTTTTTAAAGACCAAAAGTTGAGGTGCTCCTCTTTCAAAAACAAAATCTGGGCGCAGGTATGCGCAAGGCAAAGAACGCCCGCAACGATTGCGGCGCGTTCGAAGGGGCGGATGCGCTGAAACACCATCATGCAACAGCCGGTCTGGAAAAAAAGCGCCAAAAAAGCCAGCGGAGACGACAGCGGATTGCAGGCCAGTTTGACCGCCACCACCACCAGAAAAGCAACGGCTACCGGCCGGTCGTGCTTCCGGTTGACCTGATAAAACAACGAGAGGATCAGGACACTGCACACCGCCAGCAACATGCCGGCAAAGGGCAGTTTGAGCGCCGACAACAAACTACCGCCCATTTCACTCAGTGCCCAGAGCGAGGTAAGCCGGAAATTGAACTGCTTGAGATTTTCAATCTTATACATGTGGCTCCTTATGGAAGAAGCGCAAAAATGGACACCTTTGCGTGTTCTACCCAATTTTGTTGCCATCATTTGCCGGTCATGAAAAACTCCCCGGAAGTATCCTCCTCCAATCCCGCTCATTTTCAGATCACCGACGAGGCAGAGGCCTGCGCCGCCATCCTCACCGCCTGCCTGCGCGCCAATGAACTCGACGGCATGCCTGAAAATGCCGTGTTTCATACGACCATCAGAAGCCGGAATATTTTTCAGGGATACGACCCGGATGCCTTGCTCACTTCCGTAGGCAAATACTTCGAACGCGCCGGAAGCCCCAAAGCCCTGATCGATGCCTCGGTAGGCGCGGTACGCGAACAAACCCGGCTGCCGCTTTTTTACCACTGCCTCGACGTGATCCTGTCCGACGGCCTCGTGACGCCCACCGAACACAAGGTGTTTCAGTATTTAAAGGCAAGACTCAAAGTGGAAGATGAAGATGCCTTCCGGGCTATGGACGTACTGGTGGTGAAAAATCAATTGTAACCCAAGTGGTCTTCATCAGGTCGCTTTACCATACTTCAAATGCATCACCCGGGCCGGTGAATGCCGGTACACCGTCACGATGTAAAGATTGTCGTACTGCTCTTCCGGCATTTGCGCATAATTGGTTGTGCCCGTCAGCAAATTGACCAGCTGAGGGACTGTGTTTGAATGGCCGACAACCAGTACCGTCTGGCCGGCAAATAGTTGCGGCCAGCTTTTTGATAAGGCCGCCTGTCCATTCGGATCGTACAACTGAACGCTCAACCCCTGATCCGAAGCCACCGCCTGGGCGGTCTGGCGGGTGCGGTTGTAATTGCTGGACCAAACGGCCGTCACCGGCACTTCTTTCAACATGCGCGCCAGTTCGGCAGCGCGCAGCTGTCCTTCGGCACTCAGGCCGGGGTCGCTCCCGCCGGTCGCAGATTTTTCGGCATGGCGCACCAGAATAAATACGGTCGCCGTATCCGGCGCATTGACCACAAGGGTATCGCGCTCAGCGGGAACATGTACGATCGGGGTAGGTGCGTTTTTATCGCAGGCCGGCGCCAGGGCGCCGATCAAAAGCAGGGCGGAGAAAAATGTTATTATCCGATTCATACCCGAAAAATATTTTCTGCCCTGCCGGCGCAGCATTTTTTTCGACAGTATAACCCTGTCAAAGCCTCAAAGGCGCCGCTGTGCTTACCTTTGCCATTCGATAACCTGACCGACTCATGGACATTACCCAGCAAGGCGCCGTCAACACGGAAATCAGCCCGTCCGGCGTAGCGCATATCACCTTTTATCACCCCAACCACAACAGTTTGCCCAGTCATCTGCTGGCGGGACTTGTCAACCATATCGGTGCGGCAGGCGCCAATCCTGCCGTCAAAGTCATCGTTTTGCGCAGCGCCGAACACAAGACTTTTTGCGCCGGCGCCAGTTTTGACGAACTGGCCGCCATCTCCGATTTCGAGACCGGCAAAACCTTCTTTTCCGGCTTTGGCAACGTGATCAACGCCATGCGCAAATGCCCCAAAATCATCGTGGGGCGTATCCACGGCAAAGCGGTTGGCGGCGGCGTCGGACTGGCTGCCGGCACGGATTTTTGCATGGCCTCCCAATACGCCAGCATCCGGCTGAGCGAACTGGCGGTGGGCTTCGGACCCTTCGTGATCGGTCCGGCCGTAGAGCGAAAAGTCGGCCTGGCAGCGTTCAGTCAGCTGGCGCTCAACCCCGGCGAATGGCAAACCGCCGCCTGGGCAAAGGAAAAAGGCCTGTTTCAGGAAGTTTTCGACAGTGTGGACCAACTCGACGCGTATATCGAACACTTTTGCCAAAACCTTTGCTCTTACAGCGTCGAGGCGCTGGACGAACTAAAAACGATCTTTTGGCAAGGTTGCGAACATTGGGATACGCTGCTCGACGAACGGGCAGCCATCAGCGGCCGTCTGGCGCTTTCGGATTTTACCAAACAAGCCATTGCCGCTTTTAAAGCCAAATAAGCACGTCGGGATGGCCAATATCCCGACCTTTATTTCACCTTCACGAAAAAATTTCGGTCATGCAAGTCTCCGATTGGACATACGAAGAATTTCACGCCTTCACCCTTCTCTACGCCGCCAATACCGACGGCAGCGTCACGCCCGACGAGGAAGCATTGATTGCCCCTACCCTCCCGGCGGAATCCTACGCCAAGATACGCGAAGCATTTTTCAATGCCTCCGATGCCGAAACGCTCGACATCATTCTCTCTTTCAAAGGGAAATATTGCAGCACGCCGGCCGATAAGGAGCGCATCCTGGCCGATATGCGTGCGGTTTTCGAGGCGCACCACGGTCTGGAACAGATCGAACGCGAAATGCTCCACATGTTCGACCGACTGATGTGCTGATCAGAACATCGCCACGAACTGATCGAACAGGTAGCGCGCGTCGTGAGGACCCGGACTGGCTTCCGGGTGGTATTGCACGGAAAATGCCGGCTTGTTTTTGAGCCGGATACCCTCTACCGTATTGTCATTGAGGTTGATGTGTGTCGCCTCCACGATACTCGGCGAGTCGTACACGGCTTGTTCGAGCACGCCAAAACCGTGGTTTTGGCTGGTGATTTCGGAGCGGCCGGTGACCAGGTTTTTGACCGGGTGATTGATCCCCCGGTGTCCGTGATGCAGTTTGTAGGTGGGTAACCCGGCTGCCTGGGCCAGGAGTTGTTGCCCGAGGCAAATACCGAACAAGGGTTTGCCGTCGTCCAGCATTTGTTTGGCCAGTTCGACGGCATAAGGCATGGCCGAGGGGTCGCCGGGGCCGTTGGAGAGAAAATATCCGTCGGGATTCCAGGCTTTCACCTCTGCGAAACTCGTTTTGGCGGGAAATACCCGCAACAAGCAGTCGCGCTGATCGAAACAGCGGAGAATGTTCTTTTTTACGCCAAAATCCATCACCGCCACCCGGTAACGGGCATCCGGGCGACCAATCTCGTAGGGTTCGCGGGTAGTGACGTGGCTCGACAATTCCAGACCGGCCATCGAGGGCGTTTCCGCCAGCCGGCGTTTCAGTTCGTCGACGTCGTGAATTTCCGAAGAAATGATACAATTCATCGCGCCACGCTGGCGGATGTGCTGTACCAGGGCGCGGGTATCGACGTCGTGAATGGCCACAAGGCCCTCTCTTTCGAAGTAATCCTGGATGCTTTCGTCGGCCAGTGCCCGGCTGTACGGCACGTTGAAATTGCGGCAGACAAAACCTGCAATTTTGATGCTCTCGCTTTCTACTTCCTCTTTTTTGATGCCGTAGTTGCCGATATGTACGTTGGTAGCCACCAGCACCTGACCGGCATAAGAAGGGTCGGTAAAAATTTCCTGATAGCCGGTCATGCCGGTATTAAAGCAAATTTCACCGGTGGTAGTACCCGTTTTTCCGGCAGCGCGGCCGTGAAAAACCGAGCCGTCTTCGAGAAGGAGAATGGCTTTGCTCATAGTGTGGTCTGGATAAAAATCGCGCAAAGGTCGGACAAAGCGCAGCGATTTTCAAACCCGCTTTGACATGAATTCTTTGCCGGGTCTCCCAATGTTAAGTTTTTCGATACGGACCAAACTTAACTTTCCGGATCGATCGGGAGCAGGAAGTTTGCGGCCGAAATCTGTATCCGAACTATGAAAAAGAAAATTGAAAAACTCCGCCAGCAAGGCAAGCTGGCGCAAAATGCCGCATTTGAAGACCTGTACACGGCTCTCCAGGCGGCTGAAACTACCCTCGAAAAGGCCAAAACCGATCGGAAGATCGCCAAATCGGCCTACTACTTCGAACGCGAAGCCGCGCGAAAAGACGGCATGAAAAAAGACAACGCTTTCGAGATGGAGATTGCCTGGATGAAAGCGGAAGGCGAATGCCTGATTTGCCGCGCCGATTACCGAATGGCCAAATACCGCTTGCGCCGCTGGCTGGAAGAATGGTCGGCCGCGCCGGCTGCAGCCGAAACCGCGGCGGCAAAACCCGCCCCCAAAAAGCGCGCAGCCCGCACCGGCGCCACAGCGGAAAAAACCGCCAGACGGCCCGCCAAAAGCAAGGCAAACAACAACGACCCGGCCTGACATTCGGTGTTCGTCATTCAGCGTTCGACATTCGATATTCTTTTCAGCCAGCCTCCATATTACCTTCGTCGGTAAAAAATCGAATGCCGGAGGCCAGTCTTCAACAAAAAATATTCGACCTGATCCTTTCGCGTTACGCGCGCCGTGCCGATGCTGTAAACGCCTTGTGCACCTTGCTGGGCACCACGAAAGATCCCGTTTACCGGCGTCTGCGGGGCGACACCCCGCTGACGCCGGACGAACTGGCGCTGCTGGCCCGGCACTACCATTTGTCGCTCGACGCCCTGGTATACGGCCAAAGCGACAACCTGCTGTGCAATTTCAACGCTTTTTCGCAGCAGGTTCGCGATTTTGCCGATTACCTGCAGGGCTACGTGACCGATCTGGAAAAGATGCGCCGGCTGCCCGGCCTGCACCTGTATTATGCCTCGGCCGAAATCCCGGTTATGACCTATCATTTCCTGCCCGAACTGATTTGTTTCAAACTGTACATCTGGGGCCGTACCACCTGGAACCTGGACTACTTGCGGCAGCGCCCCTTCGATTTCGAGCTGCTCACACCCCCGGTACTGCGGCTCAGCAGCGCCGTACTCGACCACTACCTGCACCTGCCCAGCACCGAACTCTGGAGCCTGAATATTGCCGACAACACCCTCTCCCAGATTGAATACCACGTGACCAGCGGCGGCTTCCGACAAGCGTCCGACGCCCTGGTATTGTGCGATAAACTGATGATCTGGGCCGCGCACATGAAGGAAATGGCCGCTTCAGGCCGCAAGTTTCCACTGGGCTCCCACCCTTCCGAGTCATCCTGCGTTTTTAAGCTTTACCACAACGAACTGGTTTTTACCAACAACACGGCGCTGGTCGCTTCGGATGCGGGCAAAGTGGTGTACTCCGCGTTTTGCAACCCCAATTTTATCAAAAGCACCGATCCCAAACTGTGCGACTACACCCGCAACTGGTTCGACTCGGTTATCGCCAAATCGAACCCGATCAGCCAGTCGGCCGAAAAAAGCCGCGACTGGTTCTTCCAGGGGCTGGCCAAAAAAATTGAACGGGTAAAAAACCGGATCACAGCCTACATCGAGGAGAACGAATAAACCCGCCATGAAATACCGCTATCAACCCGGCGCTTCCGACCTGAAAGCATTCCTCGACGATGCCGTCCGGCGCTTCAACACCCCGGCGTTTATTCAGGACGACCCGATTTCCGTGCCGCACCGTTTTTCCAAATTGCAGGACCGCGAAATCATGGGTTTTTGGGCAGCCACCCTGGCCTGGGGGCAACGGCGTACGATCATTCAAAACGCCCAACGACTCGCCGCCCTGATGGACGAAGCCCCGCATGACTTTATCCTCAACCATGTGGAGCAGGACCGGGCGCGTTTTCTCGACTTCAAACACCGGACGTTCCAGGCGACCGACACCTTGTGGTTCCTCGAATACCTGCAACAATTTTATCGCCGAAATAACTCTTTGGAAACCGCTTTTGCGCGGCATATCGGCCCCGGCGACACGACCGTTGAAAATGCCCTGATCGGCTTTCACCGCGATTTTTTCGACCACCCCGACGCACCCGAGCGCACCCGCAAACACGTGGCCACCCCGGAGCGGGGCTCTACCTGCAAACGCCTCAATATGTTCCTGCGCTGGATGGTGCGGCGCGACGACAGGGGCGTCGATTTTGGTGTCTGGCGGCAAATCAGCCCCGCGCGCCTGCTGATTCCGCTCGACGTGCACGTCGAACGCGTCGCCCGCCAACTGGGCCTGCTCCACCGGCCGCAGACCGACTGGAAAGCAGTGCTCGAACTGAGCGACAGCCTGCGCGTTTTCGATGCCGACGACCCCGTGCGGTACGATTTTGCGTTGTTTGGGTTGGGGGTGCTTGAAAAATGAGGGCGGGTTTCCTATTCCTCTATTTTCAAATGAAACCGCCCGTTGGTCAGACTGATCTGCTCCGGCAAACCGTACGCGCCGGGCGTGCCGGAAATCGTGCGCAAACGCACCTGAAACCGCCCCTCCACCGTGTGCGCCACCGAATCGTAACGAACCACTTCTACCCGGTTGTCTTCGTAATACGTCGAATCGGCCGAAACCATGCCGAGAAACTGGTCGCCGTCGATCGACCAGGCAATGGCAACTTTTGGAATCAATGGAATAGCCCAACTCAACGTTTTTCCGAAATGGTACATACCGGGTTGGGTAGGTATATCGTCAAATCCAATGATTTCCAGGATGTTGTTCTGGCGGAATTTTTCCACGTAAAATGAAAAAGCCGAGGTTTCCGGCGCATAGGTGTATTCGCAGGTAAAATTAGCCGTCCAGGGCAGGCTATCCCGATCCATGGCTACCTTCCCCAGTTCAATAATGGGCTGGTAAGGCTCGGAGGGGTCTTCCATATCGGGGCGGGAACAGGAGCACAGTACAGCAGTGCACAGAAGAAGGATGCTGATTTGGGTTTTCATGGTGAATAATCAGGAAAAATGATGCGTAAGATGGGTGAACTTGATAAAAGGTCCCGCCTATTCCTCTATTTTCAAATGAAACCGCCCGTTGGTCAGACTGATCTGCTCCGGCAAACCGTACGCGCCCGGCGTGCCGGAAATCGTGCGCAAACGCACCTGAAACCGACCCTCCACCGTGTGCGCCACCGAATCGTAACGAACCACCTCTACCCGGTTGTCTTCGTAATACGTCGAATCGGCCGAAACCCTGCCGAGAAACTGGTCGCCGTCGATCGACCAGGCGATCTGGGCTTTGGGTACCAATGGAAGAAACCAATCCGGTGTTTTCCCGAATCGGTAGATTCCTACTTTTGTTGGAATATCGGCCAATCCGACTATTTCCAAAATTCCATTTGATCCAAAAGTTTCCGCAAAGCATGAAAAAGATGAATTACCTGGAGCGTTAGTATAGACACCCTCAAAGGTTGCCGTCCAGGGCAGACTATCCCGATCCATGGCTACCTTCCCCAGCTCGATAAGGGGCTGGTAGGGCTCGGAGGGGTCTTCCATATCGGGGCGGGAGCAGGAGCACAGTGCGGCTGTGCATAGGAGAATAATGCTGATTTGGGTTTTCATGGCGTTCAGCGTTTTGTGGTGAATAATTTACTTGTTTGTACCGCGCCGCTGTGCTGGCGGGTGCGCAGATAGAGCAGTCCGTCCGGCAAGGATTTGGGCAGGTTGATAGCGCTGACCTCACCGGCGGACGTTTCCATATTGCCCGACGACAACTGCCGGCCGTACTGATCCAGTATTTCAAAAAAAACAACCGGGTCGGCGCCCTGCGACAAATAAAGTACATCCGACGCGGGGTTAGGGAAAATGCGGAGGGCGGCAGTGTCGGTTCCAGTTATGCGGGGGGCGTCGTTTCTACCCGCTGGTCTTTCAGCGTGATCGCAGCACGCAGGGTCCATCTTGACCGCCAGGATACGGCTGACCTGAATATGATCGGAAGACTGTACGATGCATTTGACATAATACACGCCGCACTCCGTAGTCGGATCGGCCACTGTCAGGCTGGTCCCTGTACCCAGCAGCGTGGAGCTTTGTCCGGGATAGTCGAATACGCCGCTCGTATTCCAATACCAGCTGACGGTATAGGGCGGAATACCCGGCAGACCCGGCTCAGGCGTTACGATGGCCACCGAAAAGGTTCGGTCGCCGCAATTGGCTGGCTGGTCAAAACTGGCGAACACCGAGAGTTCCTGTTGCGGATAGTGATTCGCCACCAAGTAACCCGAGTTCCGGATTTGCTGCGCGTTGTCGGATACTTCTCCCATACCCAGGCCGGTGGGCGCGCCCTGGAAAAAAATTTCCGGGTTGGAGTAATGCAAAATCCAGTTTTCGTGAAATTGGTACTCCTGATATATTTCCAGATCCGGATCGATCAGCACAAGAATCGGCCCCTCGGCTTCCGGAACGCCAACAATAGTGCGCCAGGAATAAATATCATAATTACCCAATGGAGGATCGGAAAAAACGATGTTTCGCCTGGCATGCGCGCATACTGTCACGTCATCATTGCCAAGGTTGGTCGTCCAATTGTGGCGGCAGCCGAACAAATGCCCCAACTCATGACAAAACGCGCCTTCCGAGAGGTACCAACCCACCTCCACGATGGAAAAGGAACTCTGTGCAGAGGGCGCGCCAGGAAGCGTGGCAATCCCCCCAGACGCTTCGTTCCAATCGCTCCCGACGAGCATAAAAACCAGGTCCGCGTTGTGATTGGCCCGCTCGGTCAGCGCGGTGGGCCAGGATTGCAGGGTCGTCAGGTCGTTAAACGCCGCAAGACCAGGGTTCGATAAAGTGGAATAATTAAACCCGCTATCATCGATCAGCACATATTCCACCCTGACTTCCTTGTTGGGTATATCGCTGTTGTAGAAGGCCTGATTGACCATAGCTTCGCCGAATTTTATAAAAAAGCCGATTCCGCCCCATGAGTTGGCGAGTTCCTGTTGTGCGGAGGGTGTCACAAGGACTAAGATAGAAATGAGCGCGGGGCAGGTTTCATAATCCGGCTCGTACGCGCATTGGTCCATGGGAGTAGGCGTAATATCGTGCGGCAATTCAAATTTGGGTTCCTCACCGATCGCGCAAGGACTGTACGCTCGGGCCTTTTTTACCAAAAACTGGTAGGTAGAATCGGCAGGAATCAATTCGTAATAATCGCTGCCTGCCATGATGTAACCGCCTGTCTGGCCTTCTCTTACGTCGAAAGTCACATAACCGGGCGCGTTCAAAATCGTGCCCGACCATCTGAATCCGACGCGGTTGTTTTCTTCGATCAGCGGACCCTGGGCCAGCAAGGTATCCGGGGCGCCCGGTATCTGAAAAGCAAGCCGACCGTCTCTCAGCACGGCCCTCGGATCGGTCGTCGATACGATGGTTAATGCGTTGACGGCGGCACTGTTCGCCAGGGATTGGTAACGATTCTCCGCGGCCGGGGAAAAATTCACGTTATTGTGGTGGTGTGCCGTGAAAAAAATCTGGGCAGGAAGGAGAAAGGGGAGGCAACAAAGAAGGGCGATTACCCCCCCCTATTAAGAAATAAAAAACTGAAATAAAACATTATTAAGGAATTTAATTTTAAAAATGAAGCAAAATTCAATTGACTACAAATATAACGGACAACTTTTACAACCCAAAAAGTTTTGTTCAAATCAAGAATAATCCAAATAACAGCCCACGTCGGCCAGTCGCTTTAACGTTTGAGATTAAGCCCGATAGACAACACGACGCCTTTTCATCTACAAATCCCCCAACTGCGGCCGAATCAAAACTTCCTCCACCACGGCCGAATCGGAGAGCGTATAGGCCGCCCAGAGGGTTTTGGCAATGTCTTCGGCTTTCATAAGGCGGTTTTCGGGATAATCCGCGCCGCGCCACGAATCGGACCAAGTGGCGCCGGGCAGCAGGGCGGTTACTTTTATTCCCCTGGGTTTGAGTTCTTCCCGCAACACTTTGGAAAAGCCAAGAAGGGCGAATTTGCTGATCGAGTACGACCCGCCGTCGGGATAGGCGATAATGCTTGCAATGCTGCACATATTGAAAATATGCCCGCTTTTTTGGGGCAACATCAAAGGCAACAGGGCGCGCGTGAGGTGATAGGCGCTGTACAAATTGGTTTCGAGGAGCGTTTCGAGGGTACCTTCCCGCTCTTCGCTTATGGCGCCGGGCAGGAAAATACCGGCATTGTTGACCAGCACATCGAGACGCGGCCATTGTTCGCGAACATGGCCGGCAAATTCGAAAACGTCGGCTTTTTTACTGACGTCGGCGGCGTAGGTCAGCAAACGGCGACCCGGGAAAAGTTGCGCCCAATCGTGCTGCATCTCGTCGAGGTCGGCTTGGGTACGGGCACAAACGCAGACTTCGAAGCCATTTTGGGCAAAAATTTCGGCAATGGCCCGGCCCAGGCCTTTGGTGCCGCCAGTGACGACCACGGTTTTGTTCATGAGGGACTATATTTAGTTTGCTGTAAAAAACTGTTTGGACGACCCAAAGTTTTGTAAAAAAGCCAAACCTTTGACGACCCAAACGAATTTCTGTTTCCAATGGAAGAAACGCTTGCCCGTTACAACTACGTTTACCACTTCGGCCGCTACCTGGGCATGATGCGCCAGGCCTTCAGCCGGCCCGAAAAATTCGCCATGTACTGGAAGGAGACGATGCGGCAAATGAACGACATCGGTGTCGGCTCTTTGATCATCGTCTGTCTGATCTCCGTATTTATCGGCGCCGTGGCCGCCATTCAGTTCGCCTATCAGCTCGACGGCCAGTTGGTCCCCATGTACTACATCGGCTACATCGTCCGCGACCTCGCGCTGATCGAATTGTCGCCCACCATCACCTGCCTGGTGCTGGCCGGCAAAGTCGGCTCCAACATGGCGGCCGAGATCGGCGGGATGCGGCAAAAAGAACACATCGACGCCATGGAGATTATGGGCGTCAACACGGCTTCCTACCTGATCATGCCCAAGGTGGTTGCCGCCATTTTCGTAATTCCGCTTCTGGTGACGTTTTCGGCCTTTGTGGCGGTACTGGGCGGCTACCTGGCCAGCGTCCCGACCGGCCTCATTACCGACGACGATTATATCCGAGGCTTGCGGTCGTTCTTCGTGCCGTACAACGTGTTTATGATGTATGTAAAATCGGTGGTTTTTGCCTACATTCTTACCACGGTATCGTGTTATCAGGGCTATTTCGTCAAAGGCGGCAGTATCGAACTGGGGCAGGCCAGCACCCGCGCCGTGGTATTTTCCGATATCCTGATCCTGCTGGCCGACTACCTGATCGCTTTGCTGATGACCAGTTAAACACCCTTCCGACTGTCCTTTTTTTATGAAAAATTTGCAACAAATCATAGAGG
>JADZFP010000109.1 GCA_020849825.1 Saprospiraceae bacterium | reverse complement strand
TTGACCTTCGCCTGCGCCAGCGCGCTCACCGCCACGGTGATAAACAGAAAATAAAACACCGCCGAAGCGATCATATTGGCCGAGGGAATACCCAGGGAGCGCAATGCCGTGAGCGCGATGCCGCGCACCATATCGGCTACAAAAATGCCCATCAGGAACACCAGCGCCGCCGTAAACAGCGACGGCAGGTAATTGATCACATCGGTCACCAGTTGCGTGATGGCGGCCACGCCCAGCAGGTCGGTTGCCGCGATGATGAAAAACAACATCAGCACGTAGTACAGGGCGGAGGAGATCATGCCGGAGGGGCGGATCGTCATGCCGCTGCGCTGTACGATGTCGATCTCGTTGAGGCGTTCCGCCAGCTTGTCGATGCCGACGCGCTGGAGCACGCCGCTCAGCACCCTGCGGAGCAATTTGGAAATCAGCCAGCCGATGAGCAAAACGCTCATAGCCGCCACCATTTTGGGGAAAGCGGCGGAGAACTGGGCAAACAATTGGGCCAGCGGGCCGTCGGCGGGTATGGTTTGGAAGAGTAGAAGACTGTTCATAAGCGCTTGAAGGAACTGAAACTCAGCGGGCAGGGGGGCGTCGCCAGTCGTCGACAGAATAGCGTCCGTCAGCCCCGGCGGGATCATTGGGGCCATTGTCGCCACCGATCAATCGGGCAGCAGTATGCAGGGCATTGGGTACAAAAAGCTCGACGACCTTGCCGAATACGGAAAGATTATTCACCTGTTGTACGATATGGCCTTCCAATTCCGGCGGTAGCTGGTCTTCCCAGTCCCTGTGCATGTTGTGAAAGTTGCTTGCCATAATTAACTGTTTTGAACGACGAGGCGGGTAACATCGTCATCGGTGATTAAAAAAATGTGCTAATGGGATAATGTGCTAATGTGCTAATGTGCTAATGGGATAATGTGCTAATGGGTGAATCGGTGAATCGGTGAAAGGGTTAGAGTGTCAGGGGTCGAGGGGGTCGGTTTCGTACAATTCGTCGTATATGCTTTGCGCCTTTTGTTTGGCGCGCATGATTTGCATTTTGATCGCGCTCTCGGATTTGTCGAGTACTTCGGCAATATCCTTGATTTGCAGATCGTCGATGTATTTCATCAACAGGATGGCCTTGTCGCCGGGAGGCAGCCTGTCGAGTACTTTTTCCAGCCTGTCTTGTTTCATTTCGAGCAGAACACTATCCGGCACTTCGACTTCCGGTTTCTCCCCCACTCTTCCGATATCTTCGGTAAAGATCAGCGGCACTTTTTTCTTTTTCCGGATCATATCGATGCAGTAGTTGTAGGTGATCGAATAAATCCAGGTCGAAAAAGACGACTGTTCGTTGAACCGGGCGAGATTCAGCAGCACTTTTATAAAAATATCCTGCGTGGCATCGCGCGCCAGGGCATTATCAGACAGCATCGTGATGCACTTCGCATACACCTTGCCCGCGTACCGGCGGTACAGGAGGGTAAAATCGTGGGTGTTCTGCGTCCGCAAATACCGGGCGATCAATTCGCTGTCGGTAGGTGAGGCTGTCTTCTTATCGGTAGCGACCAACGTTGTCCGTGTAGTTTGAAAGAAAATTCGCCTGCAAAGAGACGAAAAAGCGGCCAATGCCGACCCGTTCAGCGGCCAAATTCTTTCAAACGGTTAATGGGACGTTAATACCGGCGATCCGTCACGCTATTTTACTGAAAAGCAGGCCTTTTTTGTCAAATTTTTTTTCAATGCGTAAATATTTGCTGCTCTGCATCGCCGCATTTCTGCTGCACCAAACAGCGGCTTTTGCCCAATACGTCGCACCCGCCGATACGACCTTCCCGTTCAACGTCACGCTCGTCAGCCCCGACAGCACGGTGACGACCACGTCCAAAACCCTGCTCCGCAAAGGCGAGGTGACCGTCCTGACCTTCTGGCTCACCACCTGCTACCCCTGCCAGATCGAACTCGACGTGTACACGCGCAACTACCCCGTCTGGAAAGAACAGGTCGATTTCCGCCTGATCGCCATTTCCACCGATTTCCCCGACCGCTTCCGCCTGATCGACAAACGCATCCGGGAGAAAAAATACCCCTTCGAAGTGTGGTGGGACCGCTATCGCGGATTCAGCCAGGTGCTGCCCGGCCAGCTGAACGGCCTGCCCCAAATCTTCATTTTTGACAAACAGGGCCGCCTGGCCTGGCGCCACAAGGGTTTTTACTCCGGCCTGGAACAGGAGATGATGGATCAGGTGGTGCGCTTGAGTCAGGAATAGGCGGGGCCTGCTGGCGCGAGGCTTGGCTGCTGGCGCGAGGCTTGGCCTCGTGCCTACTATGCATCGGGCTTAGCCCGGCCAGGAAATTGGGGCAGAGCCCCCCCCGATATGAGGCACGAGGCCAAGCCTCGCGCCAGCAGCCAAGCCTCGCGCCAGCAAATACCAGCAATTATCCTGTTGATCTTGTTCATCCTGTCCCAAAAAGCACCCGCGAAGCGGTAAATTCCGCGCCCATCCGCCCAACTCCGCGTACTCCGCGTTCCAATCCCCCCCCACCCTTCCGCACACTTCGCGAGTTTTCCCGTCAATCGCCTATTTTTGCCCTGATTCGCCCAAACGGCTTTATGGAACACCCGCCGCTCAAAACATTTATCATCTACGCCAGGGAAGACCGCCCGGCTGTAGACGAATTGCGCAAACACCTCGCACTGCTTGAAAAAAAGCAGCTGCTCGAATTGTGGTTCGACGGTGAAATTCTCGCCGGAGAAAACTGGGACCGTTCGATTAAACGAAAACTCGAACAAGCGGAACTCGTACTGCTTCTGATCAGCGTTGATTTTATCAATTCGGAATACATTGAAAAAACCGAACTCACAGATGCTTTGCAGCGCCACCGCGACGGTCTGGCGCGTTTGATCCCTATCATCGTGCATCCCTGCGACTGGACCGAATATTTCGAGATCGGCCAGTTCCAGGCTTTGCCGAATAGGGCACGTCCCATTTATTCATCGCATTTCCAGTACCTGAGCGAAGCGTATCACGAAATCCAGCAAGGCATCAAACGAAGCGCCCTGGACTGGCTCGAACAACGGACGGCACGGCGCAAAGCCGAGAGCGAGGCAGCCGAACAAGCCCGCCGAGAACAAGAAGATCGCCTGACGCGAGCGCGCGAAGCCGAACAAAAGGCTCTTGCTGAACAGGCGCGTACCCAGCGACTCCACCAGCTGGACGAAGCCGCCTGGGCAACGGCTGTGGCCGAAGCGGAAGCCGCCGAGAACATCAGCGACCAAATCATCGCTCTGGAAACCTACCTCGACGACCTGCACCACACCCTCCACCGCTCCGAAGCGGAAAGCCGCTTGGCTGAACTCAAAGCGATAGAGACCAAACGCCGGATCGACGAAAAAAAACGGGCCGAAGCCCAACGCAAAGCCGAAGAAGAAACCCGCCCAAAAGCCGCCGCCGAAAAAGAACGCCAGCGCCAGGCCGCCGAAGCGGAAG
>JADZFP010000108.1 GCA_020849825.1 Saprospiraceae bacterium | reverse complement strand
TTACCTGATCATCCAGCCAATATTGAATCCAATCGTACCGGCCAGCCCAGACTCCCCGGACGAATAAATGGAGCGGCGGCTGTTGCCCGAGCCATATCCGATACCGGCCGACAGGTCGAGTACAAACGCGTCGTCGAAAACCCATTGTTTGCCGATGTTCAGCAAAAGCCCGACAGAAGTATCGTCAACCAGCTTGCGGCCGGTGCCGTTCGGATAGTCAAAAACCATTTCCTCATACCGCATGTGGCCCAGAAAAACCTCGGGCTTGACGTAAGCCCCCTGCAACAGGTGAGTGCGTTTCATGTCGTTGGTGTAGAAGCTGGGTTTTTTGTAAAATTTGTAGGCAAATGACCCGATGAAGCCCCGTGCATGGTCGTCGAACTGGCGACCCAGTCCCACAATACTGGCCTTCACTTCCCAACTGCGACCCGGCCGGATGTTTTGCTCATAGAGTATGTTGGTATAACCCAGCAAAGGACCCAGGAAGGACACTTTTACGTTTTTATCGCGCTGCCCGGCAAAAAGCTCGCTTGCGTCCATTCGGGTCGTGCCGTAAAACTCGGTATGGCCGTCCTGAAAAATAATTTTTACAATACTCTCTTTTTCAACAACATAAATGGGGCTGTCCGGCTGATCGAAGAGCCGGTATTTTATTTCTCCAACGCCCAGCTCGATAACCCTCGCCTGGACGATTTCACCGCTTTTTTTGTGAATCACATCCTGCGCCGACAGGCCGAAACCCGTCAGACAGAAAAGCGTCAGCAGACCGATTATTCTGATAAATGCGATTTTCATGGCTGTTCAATTTTTGTGAAAAAATCATGGACAAGGCAAAGGTAGAGGGGGTGCCCGCGGTCGCGGAACTGATTTGCGACACTCCTTACATTGATTTTTATTTCATATCAGGAATTTCGAAAAAACCTTTGCCTGTTTGACAGCCTGATTGCGATGCAGGTAGGTTAAAAAGATGTTGCGGAATTGTTGTTATCTGGTTAAACGAGCAAAATAAGCCTTAGATAAAAACCTCTCGCGGCGCGGCGTGAACGCACCTTATGTCATCGTACCGGAGCCTCCTGCACATTCACCCGCCGGCTGCCGAAGCCGCCGAAGCGAAGGGTAAGGCTGTAAATGGGCGCATTCAGGTCGTTTTTCCCATAAGTACTCCAGCCTTCAAAACCTTCCACCCAGCGGTAACCCACCGTGCCGCTGATGCGAAACCAGCGCGCCACGTTGAGTTCGAGACCGGCTTCGGGTACAGCAACAAACACCGCGTCGGGCCAGTCGTTGTGGTCGTCAAAATCCCAGTCGTCGTGAAAGTCGGTCACGCCCGTGGCGCCACCGCCAATTTTAAGGGAAGCGGAAAGGTGTACGAGTTTATGGGTCGGCACGGTGTATCCCAGCCAAAGACCGCCGTAGCCGAGCGCCAGGTGTTTGTTGTCGGTATAGATGGGGCCGAAGGTTTCTCCCATGCCGAACAGGCCGGCATAGAACTGATTGAATACCACGCCGCCGCCGCCGCCAGCGCCAAAGCCGGTCTGGCCGTCGGTATTGCTGAGGGAAAAAATCGGGCCGCCGAAGCCGCCCGTTACGCGGGCGTTGTTGAAGAGGGTTTCCTGTTGCTGGGCAATGAGTGGCGCAGAAAAAAGAAAGAAGGCGAAAAACAGCAGTTTTGTGTTCATGAGCATTGTGTTTAGGTTGTCATTTACCCTGAGACACACGAATGCCGTTTTACCCTGACACAAGGGAAAAGTTTTTTTCAAAATTTACCACAACGGCTTTTTGTACACGCCTTGCCGGGTCAGTTCGGCCAGTGCAGCCTGCACCGTGTCTTTGTCGCCCGGGTAGGTGACGCCATACCAGGCGCTTTCGCTTGAAAGGGTTTTGACCTTGGCTTTTCCGCTGTGGATCATGGCGCTGACCACGCTGGGGATGTAGAATTCGGCTTTGGGCTGTTCGGCATTGCGGTCGACAAATTCGCGAAACAGGCGGTCGATTTCTTCCAGGATAGCGGGATGGAAGCCCCAGAAGTTCATAGACACGAGGGTTTCATCGGGCAAGGCGAGCCGGCTCCCGTCGTCGAACGTATGAAAGATTCCCTCGGCAAAACGCTCAATTTTGGTGCGTTCGGTCACTTCCGAGAGATAGCCGTCGGGGCTCACAACACACACGCCGCGCGAAACGGAGCCGTTTTCGGACAAGGTATTGGCCAGGCGGTAGGCTACCAGGGCATATTCGGACGGACTGCAGTCATTTTTCAGAAAATCGGCCAGGGTCTTAAAAGCTTCGGCGCCATAAAAATCGTCGGCATTGATGGCGGCAAAGGGTTCGGTAAGGTATTGGCGGGCGGAAAGAATGGCGTGACCGGTGCCCCAGGGTTTGACGCGTTGCGGCCTGACGGGCAGCCAGTCGAGCGCCGTGTCCATTTCCTGAAAGGCATATTCGACAGGGATATGCGGTTCGATGCGGCTACCCACTCTCTCTCGGAATTCGGTTTCGATATCGCGGCGGATAACAAAGACGATTTTGCCGAAGCCTGCGCGCAGGGCGTCGAAGGCCGAATATTCGATGATGGCTTCACCACCGGGGCCCATGCCGTCGACTTGTTTGAGGCCGCCGTAGCGGGAGCCGATACCGGCTGCGAGAATCAGAAGTGTGGGTTGCATATTAGTTTCAGAACGAAAGTCTACTTTTACCACCGCTGAATACCTGTGAGGGTCAGCGATTTACCTAAACCATATTAATAAAAGGACGGCAAAAGTATGCAGAATCTCGACGCCCCCACCGTGTCACCCCGTGCAAATTACCTGTACCAAATCGTCATTATCGGCGCGCTGTTTTTCATTTTCGGGTTTGTGACCTGGCTCAACGGCACCCTGATTCCGTTTTTGCAGCTGGCCTGCGAACTGAGTATCAGCCAGGCCTTTTTTGTCACGTTCGCTTTTTACATCAGCTATTTTTTCCTGGCCATCCCTTCTTCCCAGATTTTGAAAAAGACGGGCTTCAAAAATGGCATGGCGCTCGGTCTGCTGGTCATGGCCGTGGGTTGCCTGGTGTTTATTCCGGCAGCAGAAATGCGCGCTTTTCCGATGTTCCTGACCGGTTTGTTCATTCAGGGCATGGGCTTGTCGTTGTTGCAAACGGCTTCCAACCCCTATATCAGTATCATCGGCCCGATCGAGAGCGCGGCGCAGCGCATCAGCATCATGGGTATTTGCAATAAAATTGCCGGTATGCTCAGCCCCTTGATCCTGAGCAGTATCGTGCTTAAAAATGCTACCGAAATCGAGAAGCAGGTGAAAGCGGCAACCGATATGGCTCAGCGCAGCGGCTTGCTCGACGAACTGGCGGGCCGTGTGGTGATGCCGTACGTGGTGATGGCGGTTGTACTGGGCGCACTGGCTTTTATGATCCGGCAGTCGTCGTTGCCCGAGATCGATACCGCTGCTGAAAAACAATCGGGCGACGGCGGCAATTCGTTGTCGGCCGGGCGCACCAGTGTATGGCAGTTCCCGCACCTGGTGTTGGGCGCGCTGGCAATCTTCTTCTACGTGGGCGCCGAGGTGATGTCGGGCGACGGCATTGGCATTTACGGCCGCGCACTGGGTTTCGAGCTGGACCAGACCAAGTATTTTACTTCGTTTACCCTGGGGGCCATGTTGCTGGGTTATTTGCTCAATATCATCCTGATTCCCAAATTCATTTCCCAGCAGAACTACCTGAAATACTCAGCTATGCTGGGTATTGTGCTGACGCTTTTCACCTTTTTCACCACAGGTTCCACAGCAGTCACCTGCATTGCCTTGCTCGGCCTGGCCAATGCCATCATGTGGCCGGCTATTTTCCCGCTGGCGATCAACGGCTTGGGTCGTTTTACCCAGATTGGTTCGGCCTTGTTGGTGATGGGTATTGCCGGCGGGGCTGTGATGCCGCAGTTGTATGGTTTGCTGGAAAAACCGGTGGGTCATCAGGCCGCGTTCCAGATCGTCATGTTGCCCTGCTACCTGTATATTTTGTACTACGCGGTGTGGGGGTATAAGCCCCGATAAGGTCAGGCCGGCGTTACGACTCGTGCGCAATCACCTCCATCACCGTGCGGAAGGCGGCGTATTTGCCTTCGTACCGTGCGCTGTGCTGCCGTTGTAATTCGGGGGCAAATTCGGTCATATACCGCCGAAGGGTATCCATGTCCTCGACGAGGTATTGAACCGTATAAATTTCCGCATCTGGGTGTTCGTGGTCGAGCAGGCGGTTGAGGCGGTAGGAATGAAAAAGCCCGGTGGCCATCACGTCGGGGATGTGTGTGTGACGCATCCACTGGAGCCAGTCTTCATGCGTGTCGATATCGATCGTAACGGTGACGTTGTAGAGGAGCATTGCAGCAATGAAATGTTATGAACGGGCAAATTTGACCATTTTTGAACAGCGGAAAGGAAAATAAGTTAATCTTGTATCCGTTCGGAACCCGGTTTGTCTGCTCCCAACTTCACACGAATAAACATGAAATCTGTTCTCTACACCCTTCTTGCCCTAGCGCTGACGGTCATTTTACCGCAAGCCGCTCATGCCACGCACAACCGCGCGGGAGAAATCCACGTCCGGCAAATCGGTACTTTGACTGTCGAAGCCACCATCATTACCTGGACGAAGGCGAGCAGCACCAACGCCGACCGCGATACCCTGACCATTTGCTGGGGCGACGGCACCTGCGAAACCGTCTGGCGGACCAATGGCGGCGGAGAGGGCCAGGTGCTGCCCAATGATATTAAATACAACATCTACGTTGCCACCCATACCTATGCGGGCCGGGCGACCTATAAAATTTCCATGACCGACCCCAACCGGATCGTCGGCATCATCAACGTCAATCCGCCGGCATCGGAGAACATCCCGTTTCATATCGAGACCACCTATACGTTTCTCGACGCAGGTTTTAAAGGCACCAACACCACGCCCTATCTGTTGCAGCCGCCCATCGACAACGCCTGTGTGGGCAAACCCTTCAAACACAATCCGAATGCTTACGACCCCGACGGCGATAGCTTGTCGTACCAGTTGATCGTTCCGCTGCAAGCCCTGAGTTCTCCGGTGCCCAAGTATTCCTACCCCAGTCAACACCCACCGGGTCCCAATAATTTTTTCCAGATCAACAGCGTAACGGGAGATGTTTTATGGCTTACGCCTCAGCAACCCGGAGAGTACAACGTGGCTTTTATCATTGTCTCCTGGCGCAAAGGGCAACCCAT
>JADZFP010000107.1 GCA_020849825.1 Saprospiraceae bacterium | reverse complement strand
GGCCGCCCCGCCAAATTCGAAACCAACGAAACCATTCTCGAAGTATCCCTGGCGCAACCCATTCCGCCGGGCAGCAAAACTGTCCTGAGCATGAACTGGACCGCCCAGGTGCCCATTCAGATTCGCCGCTCGGGCCGCGACAGCCGCGAGGGCGTGGCGTATTCCATGACCCAGTGGTACCCCAAACTCTGCGAATACGATTATCAGGGCTGGCACGCCAATCCGTACATCGCCCGTGAGTTTTACGGCGTTTGGGGCGATTTTGACGTCCGTATCACCATTGATAAAAGCTACCTCGTCGCGGCCGGCGGCTACCTGCAAAACCCGCGGGAAGTCGGCAAAGGCTACGAAGAGCCCGGCCAAACCGTCAACCCACCCGCCGGTGACAAACTTACCTACCACTTCAAAACGCCCAACGTGCACGACTTTGCCTGGGCTGCCGACCCCGACTTTACCCACACCAAAATCAAGGCGGCCGATGGCACCATCATGCATTTCGTGTGGCAAAAAGGCAAAGGCTACGACCAGCAATGGGAGCAACTGCCGGCAATCATGGACGAAGCGCGCACCGTCATGAACCGCCATTTCGGCAAATACCCCTACAACGAATATTACTTCATTCAGGGCGGCGACGGCGGCATGGAATACCCGCTTGCGACCCTCATTACCGGCAACCGTCCGCTCAACAGCCTCGTGGGCGTATCGGTGCACGAACAACTGCACTCCTGGTACCAGATGATCCTGGGCACCAACGAAAGCTTGTACGCCTGGATGGACGAAGGTTTTACCTCCTATGCCGAAAATATCGTCGAAAACGAACTGGCCCGCAAAGGCCTGCTGGGCAAACGCCAACCCGAAGACAATCCGTTTGCCGGCACATATTCCGGTTACGTCGCCCTGGCCACCAGTGGCAAGGAAGAGCCCCTCACCACGCATGCCGACCATTTCCAGACCAACTATGCCTACTCGCTGGCTGCCTACGTCAAAGGGGCTGTATTCCTGCACCAACTCGAATACATCATCGGCAAACCCGCCTTCGACGCCGGCCTGTTGCGCTATTTCGACACCTGGAAGTTCAAACACCCCAATGCCAACGACTGTATCCGGGTGTTTGAAAAACAAAGCGGGCTGGAACTCGACTGGTACAAGGAAGACTGGGTCAACACGCTCAACACCATCGATTATTCGGTCGATACGGTGGAGGCCGAGGGCCGCAAAACCACCCGCGTCGTCATCGGCCGCAAAGGCAATATGGCCATGCCGCTCGATATCGTAGTGACGTACACCGATGGCGATCAGGAACTATTCTACGCGCCACTCGAAAGCATGCGCGGCGCCAAACCCGCCGAAAACAACATGAAACGCACGGTTCTGCCCGATCACCGCTGGGTAGACCCCTTCTACGAGTTTGAAATTCCGGAACGCGCCAAAAAGATCGCCAAAGTCGAGATTGATCCCAGCCGCCGCATGGCAGACATCGATCCGGAAAACAATGTTTGGGAAAAGAAAAAAGACTAGGCGATTGACGGATTGAACGATAGAACGATAAAACGATTGGCCAATCGTCCAATCCACAATCACTACCTGAACAATCCCGCCGGGTTCTGCCGTTGTTTCTGGTACCACAATTCGAAGTGCAGTTCGGAGGCGCCCGTGATGGCGTTGGTGCTCACTTTGCCGATACTTTGGCGGCTTTTGACGCTTTGCCCTTTGGTCAGGGTGGTTTCGGCCAGGTTGGAGTACACGGTATAATAGTCGCCGTGCTGGATGATGACTGTGTAGTCGTGACCGGGGATGAATTGCACGCCGGCGACCTCTCCGTCAAAAACGGCGCGCACGGAGGAGCCCTCTTCGGTGCGGATATCGACGCCGTTGTTCGTGATTTCGATGTTTTTGAGCGTGGGGTGTTTTTGCCGTCCGTAGCCGCGTGAAATAAAGCCGTTTTCGACGGGCCAGGGTAGTTTGCCGTAGTTGCGGCGGAAATTGACCGAGGCCTGGTCTTCGCTTGCCGTAGGCGCAGGGGGCGCTTCGGCGGCCGGCGCGGGAGCATTGGCGGCGGTGTTGGCAGGGGAGGAAGGTTTGGGGGCAGTTGTGGCGGCGGGTTTGCGCGCTTCGGCAGTCTTGCGCTGTATTTCCTCCTGAATGACGTTTTCGATCATTCGGTTGAGCGCTTCGTGGGCAGCCTGCTTTTTTTCGAGGTCGGAGCGCAGGCGGTTTTCGTCCTTGGCCAGATTTTTCAGCAGTTTGTCCTTCTGAACCAGTTCGTTGTCGAGGGTGCTTTTCTGATCCTGCATGGAACTCAGCAGGGCTTCTTTTTCCCGGCGGGTATCTTCCAGGACCGCCATTTTTCGGGAAAGCATGTCGCGGGTTGCCGCGATGGCGCGTGCCTGATCGCGGCGCATGCGGTCGTATTTCCGCAGAAAGAGCCAGCGCTGGAAAGCCTGGTTGAGGTTGTCGGCGGAGAGGATAAACAACAGCGGATTGCTCAGCATTTTGCGCCGGAATGCATTGCGCACCATTCGGCCGTACTCGTCCTGCATGGCATTGACGTCGCGGGTGAGCGAATTAATGACCGCCGATGCGCGTGCAATGCCGTCTTCCGCTTCACGGGCTTCTTCATCGAGGGTGGCGATCAGGTTTTCGCGGTACTCGATCTGGTTCTGGAGCGCGACAAAACGGTCGTAGGTTGCTTCTTTTGTTTGGGTGGTTTTTTGCAGCAATTTGCCCGTTACTTCGATGTCTTTGATCAGTTTTTTGCGCTTGGCCTCCAGTTCTTTTTTGGATTGCGCGCTGACCGACAGCGGTAAAAGCAAGGGCAAAACCAACAAAAGCAGCAAGGTTTTACAGCCGCTGGTAATGCGCAGGGATTTCGAATCGAAAAGGTTTCGGAACATTGATCTGTACATCCGAGAGTTCAATTTCAAGTTGCAGCATACCACTTTCAGGGCTGTATGCCGCGATGCGGCGAAAATACGGAAAAGCGGCGGGTGTGCCCGACAGTTTTTTAAATTGTTCAAAATCAAGGCTTAATGCCCGGGCATCGCGTTTGTCCAGAAAAGCCGCGTGGCGCAGCCGCCAGCCGTTTTCTTCAAGGTGATAATTGGCAGTTAAACGGTTGTTGCTTCCGCTGAGCCGGTGCAGGCCGTCGTCGAGCCCCGACTGCCACTGACCGGCGTCGGCGGGCACCCAGGCCGAGCCCATGAGCAGATTGCCGAGCAGGTCGAAGCCGCCCGGCAAGCCGTAGTTGCGCTGCAGGCTTTCAAGGCCCTGGGCGGTGTAGGTGTCGTTGAGGCGGTCGAGGATGAATACCGAGTCGCGGGTGACCAGTGCCCGCACGGCTTCGATACCGAACTTCCTGACATTCAGCCACAAAACACTGTCTTTGATCCAGATAATATTCGCATTGGCGCTGACCGGATCGACGTCGCCCGTGGCGAAAATTTTGGCCTGGGCGGAAAAGTAGCGCACCTCGGAACGGGTGTTTTTTTGAAGTTGCGCCAGCAGATAATCGCTCGACCGGTTTTCAGTAGCGGGTTTGACGTCGTCGCTTCTGTGGTGGCGGCAACCGTTGTCGGCAGCCGACCCAAACAGCAGACAGAGCAGCAGCAAAGCAGGGTGGTGAAGGGGGTTAAATTTCATCGTCGTGCGGATGGTCGAGGTTGAGCCGGGCGCCCATCAGTTCGTTGAAAGCGTGCTGATCGCCCGCCTGGCGAGCCGCTGCGCAGCCCTGGCGATAGGCGTCGAGGGCGCCGTCGGGGTTATTGAGCCGTTCGTACAGTTTGCCCAGATGGTAATAAAGGCCGACGTAGGCGGGGTCGGTGGCCCGCAATTTTTCGTAATAATGCGAGGCCTGTACGGCGTCGTTCATACCCTCATATTCCTTTGCCGCGGCAAACAAGGCGAAGGCGTCGGAAGG
>JADZFP010000106.1 GCA_020849825.1 Saprospiraceae bacterium | reverse complement strand
CCGCTAGTTTCAATATTGAACAATTGGACTTCCTGTTGAAAATTGAGTCGACCGAAGATATGGCCGAGGTATATATCGAAGATGGACTTGTACCGGCAACTGATGTGTTGTTGTATAAAGAACCGCCTGTTTTGTCGTCAAAAATCCAAAGGGCTTATGCCAATACGGCAGATCTTGCCCTTTTCGCAACGCCAGCCCAGATCGCTACGGCTTCCAATACTTTGTTTTACATCGTGATGAATGGCCCTGCACTGGCTTCTGAATGTGCGCAGGGGACTGTTCGGCTGACGGATTACAGGCGTATGACGGACGATGCTTTTTCCAGCGACAATGGTTGCTGTAAGCCAGCTATCGGTACGGCAATTGAAACTGTAGACTGGATGCCCTCCCCATGTCTTGGCGACTGCCCAAAAACAACGGTGTCGGCCGCACACGTGCCGCAAGGTTTTCAAGCCGGCAGCGTCTGTGAAAACGTATTTGTCGACCTGAATGTATCGTCGCTGGTCAATACGACCTACGATCACGCGACGGTGGTCGTCGATATTAGTCATTCCGGTACGCTTGCCTTTGCTCCCGGCTTGACTTCTTCGGTTTATTGTTCGCCGGCCTCTGCCTGCGTTGTCACGAGCGTACCTGCCCCGGGTGTTCTACGGGTCGATTTTTCGCAAAGCGGTTTGCCGATTGTGTTAACGGCAGGCAGCCCCAAAACGCTTGTTACGCTGGGCTTTACCTTGCAGGACGGGTGTATCGAGTCCGTTCGGTTCTACGATGCCGTTTTGCGCCAGATCAATGCCCAGAATAATTGCATTCCCGGCGTCAGTTCCTCTATTCTTGCCGGCACACCGGACGATGATATTTGCCTGCCCAGCCTGACCATGATCTATAAAACCCCGAATGATGAGGCCGTGGAGAATGTCAAGTATGAGATCAAAGTAGGTACGACAACCTGCCTGACAGGACTGGCGACCGGGCAAGGCAGTTCTTCCGTATGTGTCTGTGATGCGCCCGGTCTTACCCAGACGATTACGCCAACAAAAGACGAGGACCCCATGGCCGGTATTTCCACTTTCGACCTGGTGCTGATCAGTAAAAACGTTCTGGGTACCGATCCACTCAATTCGCCATACAAGATTATCGCGGCAGATGTCAATAAAAGCAACAGTGTGACCACTTTTGATATCGTGGAGCTTCGGAAGTTGATCCTTGGAATTTATGGGACTCTTCCCGACTACGGTGTTGGCAACAAGTCCTACCGGTTTATCGACATAAATCAAAGTTTTTCTAACCCGGCCAACCCGTTTGCCAGTGTACCGTTTCAGGAGCAAATCGACTTTCAGTATCCGCCCTCGGGTACGGTGGCGGAGTTTGTAGCGATCAAGGTGGGCGACGTCAACTGGTCGTACCAATGCTGCCCTGCGCAGCGGCCCGGCGCCGATCCGATAGCCGATCATGCGGCAGGAAAGGCGTTTCCACTGGCTTATTCGAGCAGTAATGTGCAAACGGCTGAAGGACAAAGTAGCCTTGACCTCCCGGTATTTCCCGCCGAAAACCTGACTGCCGTCGCCTGGCAGCTGGCCCTGCAATACGATACCAGTCGCTGGCGTTGCACGGGAATACGAGCCGGCGATACTGACCCACAGCAGTTTCTGTTCGCCTGGCACGAGCCGGTCGCGGGAGAATTGCGCCTCGTAGGCTTCGACGCTGCCGGCATGGCCAACCAATGGCCTGCAGGAGCGCCCTTGTTTGTTGTCGAACTGGCGCCCTTGCTGGCGGCGACTTCGCCGCGACCCGAGTTGGCTCTTCTTTACGCGCCACGACTGCCCCCGGAAGTATACGATACGCTTGGCGCCGTGCGCACCCCTCGCCTGCAGCGCCGCGACGACCTGCCACAGGTACAGCCCCGCGTGAAAGCGACGCAGCCGGCTCAGCCGCAATGGTCGGCCAGCTTGTACCCCAACCCGAGTGCCGGGCATTGGCGCCTTGAGTGGCGACTACCTGCCCCAGCCATCTGCCGTTTCGCGCTGAGCGATCCCCTGGGCAAAACGATCTGGGCTGAAACCCGTTCGAGTGAAGCCGGGCTGAATACCTTCAATTCGACCCGGATACCCTACCTGGCGCCGGGGCAATATTTCCTGCGTGTAGAAACCCCCTGGGGGGTCCGAAGCCTTCGCTTAGTGAGGCTTTAATACGATCAACACCTTTTTCACTACCCTCCCTTGCCGGTAGAATATTTGCCGGCAAGGGATAGTTTTTAAATCCATGTTTTATGCGAATCTTCATTTTACTCCTCGTATTACTCCCCCTTTTGTTGTCTGCACAGCAACCCACCCGCTGGTACGTGAGTGCCGAAGCCGCTGGCCAGAACACCGGTCAAAACTGGACGGATGCTTTCACCAATCTGCATGACGCATTGGCGCTGGCAGTGGCCGGCGACGAGATATGGGTGGCCGAGGGCGTTTACCGGCCCTCCGAAACGGGCGACCGTACGGCGCGTTTTCAGTTGTCGCCGGGCGTTGCGCTGTTGGGCGGTTTTGCCGGCACGGAACTGGATGAGTCCGAGCGCGAGTGGACCGAGCATCCGACCGTGCTGAGCGGCGACCTAGGTGTGCCAGACGACAGCCTCGACAACAGTTACACCATTTTGTACATGGCGTACCCCGATACCAGTACGGTACTCGATGGATTTATCCTGCGCGACGGGCAGGCCAACCAGGGCGGGATCAGCAATGGTCAGGCGGGCGTATCCGGGGCGGCTCTGTACATCATGGGGCAGGACGGGGAAGCTTACCCGACGATCCGCAACTGCAGTTTCGAGCACAATACGGCGCTTCGCAGCGGAGGGGCCGTGTACGTCAACGGCAGCGGAACGGGTTCGGTAGCGCCGTCTTTCGACAATTGCCACTTTGTGCGCAACCGCAGCGCCCTGAACAACGGTGGCGCCGTGGCGCGCGACGGCGGCAGTTGGTTGGAGCGGCCGCGCGACTTCTATCGTTGCGCGTTTGTGCACAACGAGGCGAACAAATATGGCGGGGCCTTGTATTGGTTAGACTCGGAACGGGCTGATACTTTGCATATTTCGGGGTGTTTTTTTGAGGGGGGAAGGACGTATGATAGCAATAATATTGGCGGCAGTTGTTTGTGGACTGGTCGGCCAAGAATAGCAAACACATGTGTCGTAGTAGAAAACACTGAGGTTACGGGATTTAATGAAGGCGGTAACTACTTGTTTTCCTTTGATGCAGAATCGAATATTGGAACCATGGTAGTCTATTTTCAAAAGATGAATATACACGATAATAAAAATGCGAGTATTCTTTTGGAAAGTGTTGAAAAAAGCGCAGAGTTTTATTTTTCAAATAGTTTATTTTATGAAAATAAATATGCTAATGTAAGTTTAGGCTCAAACACTGGAGGAAAAATTAATCTTGTAAAAGATACAATATTTAATAACAATTATATTTTTATTATAGCGGGTAATTCTACTAATTATGATCAGGTGAATATAAAATATGATTATTTATTTGTATATAAAAACGAATATTATTCACAAACAAATATAGTGGGCACTGATTTATCGTATTTTTATGATTTTTCAAATAATACATTTTATGATAATAATGAATTGGATATTTATTGTGACTCAATTATAAATTGTAGTTTTATTAATAATAAACAGGTGGCGATAACTGGATCTTATAAATATTTCATGTCCAATACAATAGTTGTCGGAAATAATTCTTTTGAAGGCAATCCGGATTTTGTATATTTTGATAACGATAACGAGCCCTTATATGATGTGTTACTATCATATAATTTAACCGATGTAGAGGAAGTTGCGAACGCCTACACCCTCGGCCCCGGCATGATATTCGGCGCCGATCCGATGTTTGTCGATACGGCAGCCCATGATTTCAGGCTGTTGCCCTGTTCGCCGGCGATCAATGCCGGTGACAATAATCTGGTGGAGCAGCAGGGCCTGTTGTACGATCTTGCGGGCCATCCCCGCATACAGAACGGCACTGTGGACATTGGCGCTTTGGAAAGCCCGCCGCTGAGTCTTTCGGCACAACCGCTTGTGCGCGCTGCCTGCGGATCGCCGCCATCGGGAAGTGTTCGTTGGCTGGTGGCAGATGCCTGCGAGCCCTTGGGCTTTGTGTGGTCGGAAGGCGCGAATAGCGGTGCGGACACTATTGGGCTGGCGCCGGGCAATTATTCGTTTACGCTGACCGATGCGCGGGGCCGCACGGCGACCGAATCGGTCGCCATCCCGCCGGGGTCTGATCCTCAATTGAGCGTGTGGGGCGATACGCTGGTGTGTGCCGGTGCGGCCGATGGCTACCTGTTCGGTGCGGTGACGGGCGCCGTGCAGCCATACGATCTTGTGTGGAGCACCGGCGATGATACGCCTGAATTGAGCGACTTGCCAGCTGGACTGTACACGCTTCTTGTTGTTGATGCCCTGGGCTGCCGTGATAGTATTGTGCAACTTGTCGGTGAGCCGCCAATGCCCCTGCTCGACGCTCAAATACAGCCTGCCAGCGGGCCGACAGTATCCAATGGCAGTATTCAGGTCGACGTCCAGGTGGGGTTAGGGCCTTTTCAGTTCCTCTGGAATACAGGAGATACCTCGGCGCAGGTAGACGAGATATTACCAGGAGAATACCTGCTGACCCTGACCGATGGGGCAGGTTGTACGTATGATTCGACATTTATAGTAGAATTTGTCAGCGGTACCGAAGTTTTGGAAGGCCATGAAATTCCGGCACTTTGGCCCAATCCGTCTTCCGGGCAGGTGCATCTCTACTTTGGCGCAGCGGACCAATGGCGCTTATACGATGCCCTCGGCCGCGAGGTATCAGCGTTGCAGGGTGAGTCGGGTCTGGGTTTTCGGACGGTGTTGCCGATCTTGCCCGAAGGCCTGTACTATTACCGGTTTATGGCCGGGGAGCGGGTGGTTGGTCGCGGGCGGTTGGTGCTCAGTCGATAGCCATCTGATCCGGTTCAACAAAAAAGCCGTTTCATCCCTCACAATGAGATGAAACGGCTTTTACTCCGGAAATTGATACGGGAAATTATCCCTTAACGCCCGAAATCAGCAACGATACATCGTTGTTCAGCATTTCCACGAATCCGCCTTCCACGGAGAGCGTCATAGTTTGCCCGTTGTCTTTGACGATGGTGACATCGCCTTTGCCCAGCGAGGAAACGATGGGGGCGTGGTTTTCGAGCAACTGGAAATAACCCAGACTGCCCGGCACCTTGACCGATTTGACGGCGCCCGAAAAGATTTCGGATTCGGGAGAAAGTATGGTCAGATTCATAATTCTGCTAATGATGAATTATGAATGAGGAATGATGAATGTCCATTGCGCATTTTGGGCGCTTTCCATTCATCATTCCTCATTCATCATTATATTATTTCGTTGCTTCAGCCAGCATTTTTTTGCCTTTCTCGATGGCTTCGTCGATGGTGCCCACGAGGTTGAACGCTGCCTCGGGGTATTCGTCCACTTCGCCGTCCATGATCATGTTGAAACCGCGGATGGTTTCGTCGATCGGTACGAGTACGCCTTTGAGGCCGGTGAACTGCTCGGCTACGTGGAAGGGCTGAGAGAGGAAGCGTTGTACGCGGCGGGCGCGGGAAACGACCATTTTATCCTCATCGGAGAGTTCTTCCATACCGAGGATGGCGATGATGTCCTGGAGTTCGTTGTAGCGCTGCAGGATTTGTTT
>JADZFP010000105.1 GCA_020849825.1 Saprospiraceae bacterium | reverse complement strand
CACGGCCTGTGCGCGGCGGCGGGAAAGGTCGAGGTTGTATTCGTCGGTACCCAGATTATCAGTATGGCCCACGATTTCGATGGCCAGCGAGGGGTTGGCACGCATAATTTTGAGTAATTTATCAAGTTCTACATAAGAGCGCGGCATGAGCTCGTCGCGGTCGAATTCGAAGTAGATGTTTTTCAGTGCAATGGTTTTGCCGGGTTCGAGGGTTTGTTTGGTGAGTTAGTCGGGTTTGACCGGCACGGGCAGGTAGGGCGGCGATTTGCGCACCAGCACGTCGTCGATGTAATAATAGGCGTAGTTGTAGGCATCGTCGGTGAGGGCATGCGACTGGGTGCTTTCGTCGTCGCTGAAATTGCCGAGCAGGATGTAATTCGCTTCGTATTTGGCTTTAAAATAACCGCTCACTTTGATCCATTTGCCTTCGGGCGCGGTGACCAGATTATCGGCACGTACCTGGGCTTCGCGCACCAGCAGTTCGTCGGTGGTACGGCGGATTTCGCTGACGGAGAAATAGGCGCCCAGATTGTTGATGTGCAGGGAGCGTTTCATCGGGCATACCCAGAACTCGACGTAGTAGGTCTGACCGATCACCAGAGGTTCGGCCAGCTGTATTTCGATGAATTCGCGGCAATGCGGCTTGCCGTTGGTGCAGCCGAAGATGGTCAGCCCGGCCATCGCTTTTCCGCCGTGCGGGGTTTGTTTTCCAAAACCTTTTTCCGCCCAGTCGGCCGGAACGCGCACGCCCGGGCCGTATACGTCGGGGCTGGCAGTGGTCGCGCTGAACCAGTACTTGACCACCCGCCCGAAATCGGCGCCCTTGTAGGTCCAGCCGATGGGCGGATTGGCAAAGCGTTCAAAACCCGGGTTGGGCACGATATTGGCGCCGGCAGCCGGTGGTTTTTGGGCCGACAGTATCATGCTGTACAACGTCAGCAAGAACACAAATGGCAGGGTACGGGGGAAAAAAGTCATGTTTTGTTAAATGGGTCGGCGCAAAAGCGGCCGGCGGCCTCCAAATAATGTTTTAACCGAAGGATAAATTTTCAGGGTCGCAAAAATCTTGTTTGGCCAATCGGCAGATTCCGGGCCGCTACTTACTTTTGCAGGGCCAATTTCGGCGACACTCTCCTTATTGACCAAAGTTACCGGTCTTTTTCTCCCCGATAACAATAATCCGTTTGCCGTTGGCAAGGCTTTTGCTCGAAGCCCATTCCTTCAAGTGGTTGTCTTATCGCATCCCGGACAACCAACCCGATCACTGATTTTTAAAAATTGAATTTACCATGAACATTGCAGTTGTAGGAACCGGTTACGTCGGTTTGGTCACGGGCACCTGTTTTGCCGAAACGGGCAACAACGTCATTTGCGTCGATAACAACGAAAAAAAAGTACGCCGCCTGCAAGCCGGCGAAATACCCATTTTCGAGCCGGGCCTCGATGTATTGTTCGACCGCAATACCAAAGAAGGCCGCCTGCATTTCACGACCAACCTGAAAGAAGCGGTCGACGCCAGCCAGATCATCTTTCTGGCCCTGCCCACCCCGCCGGGCGAAGACGGTTCTGCCGATCTTTCCTACATCCTCGGCGTGGCGCGCGATCTGGGGCATATCGTTACCGACTATAAAGTGATCGTTGATAAAAGCACCGTGCCGGTGGGCACCGCTGAAAAAGTCGCCGCCATCCTGGCCGAACGCCTGCCGAAAAAACTGTTCGACGTGGTATCAAACCCCGAGTTCCTGCGCGAAGGCGTGGCCGTGGAAGATTTCATGAAACCCGACCGCGTCGTGATCGGCACCCGCAGCGACCGGGCGCAGAAAGTGATGCGCCAACTCTATGAACCCTTCGTGCGCCAGGGCAATCCCATCTTTTTTATGGACGAGCGCTCGGCCGAACTTACCAAATACGCCGCCAACGCCTACCTCGCCATGCGCATCTCCTTCATGAACGAGATCGCCAACCTCTGCGAAAAAGTCGGCGCCAACGTCGACCAGGTGCGTATCGGCATCGGCAGCGACAGCCGTATCGGCAAACGTTTCCTGTTTCCGGGCATCGGCTACGGCGGCTCCTGCTTCCCGAAAGACGTGCAAGCCCTGGGCAAAACCGCTTCAACCTTCTCCTCCGATTTCAAAATTCTGAAATCCGTGATGAAGGTCAACAGTATACAGAAAGCGCTGTTGACCCAAAAAATCAAAAAATACTACGGCAACAGCCTCGAAGGCCGCACCATCGGGGTGTGGGGACTGGCGTTCAAGCCCAATACCGACGACATCCGCGAAGCGCCGGCCCTGATCATCATCGAAGAATTGCTGGCCCTTGGCGCCCGTGTGCAGGCCTTCGACCCCGAGGCCATGCCCAATGTTCGCGCCCAGTTCGGCGACCGTATCCGCTACGCCGACAGCATGTACGACGCCCTGCAAGGCGCCGACTGCCTGGCCGTCATGACCGAATGGAACGAATTCCGCAGCCCCGATTTCGATCAGATCAAACGCCTGTTGCAGGAACCCGTCATCTTCGACGGCCGCAACCTGTACGACCTGGATCAGATGAAAGGCCTGGGCTTCCATTATGAAAGTATCGGACGGCCGAAGGTGAAGACGAAGAAGCGGATAGCCGCCACGAAAGGTTGAGCAAAAGACTACTGAGCCTGCTTCGTAAATTCGTGTGCAAACTAACTACAACGGACCTTTCGTTTATTGTGATATTTTGCATCAACGCACCCTCTCATGGCTCAAATCAGCTGGCTCTACCTCGACAATGCCGGCGGCCGCCACCGCGTCGGGTTGTACCACGGCGACCGCAGCGGTCACCTGATGATCCATTGCGACATGCGGGTGATGCAAATCGATTTTGCCGTCAAAGAAACCCGCGTGTATTCTTTTTTCATCGAAGACGAGTTGTGCGAAGTAGGCATTTACAAGGAAAAAGACGGCTATTCCTACGATTTCCAGGTCAATAAACAGGTCGACACCCCCCGCAACCGCTTGCGCCGCGCCGAGGAAAAACGCAACCGCGGCTACATGGTCGCCCTGATCGCCGGACTGGTGCTGGTGATCGCAGCCGGCTTTTTTGTCCTGAAAGGGTATAAAAATGAACAAGACCTGAAACGCCGTGCCAGCATGGGCATTTTTAATAAAATCGACGGAGAAACGGCGCAACGGCTCAATCTGGAAGGCAAGGAAGCCGTGGCCAGCCTGTTTATCGTAGAAGAAAACCGGCAGCGAAAAGTCTTTTACACCTTTACCACGGCCGACAGCCTGCGCTTCACGGCTAAAATGACCGTGCCGGATACCGGCCTGATTATGCTGCCCACCGGCTTCCCGCTGCGCGACCGCGACGCTTTTACCATCCGCTACCTGCCAGTGTCCCCGCAGACCAATCAACTGGATTTTCACCGCCCTTCGGATGCCACCATCGAGGGCTATCTGCGGCTGGCTGCCGAAACGGAAACCCGCGCCCACCCCGAACACACCCTCGATTACAGCGTTTGCCTGGCCCAACTGGTGCTGTTTGAAAAAGGCTGGCGCAGCCTGGCCGATCTGATTTTTCAGCACAGCCGACCGGAAGACAACAAACGAAACAACAGCGATTCCTATCTGCGGCTGATCCGAGATCCGAATTTTGCCGATGCGTTGCGGCGGCGTTGCCAGGGGTAAGATGGCACTCGCTACTCTTTTTTCTTCTTCCCCGACGACTCCTCCAGATCAACCTCCACTTCCACTTCCCAATTGGCGCGCAGCGCTTCGAGTTTGCGGGTCAGCACCGCCTCGGGCTGTTGGCGCAGACTGAACCGTCCGGGATCCCAGCGGCCGTTGCCGTTGCGGTCTTCGACGATTCGAACGGTGTAGGCCACCGCCGGCAGATTGGGAAAACTGAGCCGTTGCTCGCGCGATTCGGCCACGAAACGGCGCTCCTGATCCACGGTTTTGCCGTCGAGGATTTGCACCACGTAGGGCATGTCGTACTTAAGATTTTTGACACTCAGGGCCAGCGAACCGAGTTGTTTTTCGGGCGTCACCAGCAGGGTGCGTTCGAGCGTATCGGTATTCGCCACACCGAAAAAATCGGTGACCGCGCCGGGCAGCAGCAGCAGTTGATAATTTTTGCCCGGCTGCCAACTTACGCCGCTCAGTTGCAGGCGAAGCGGCGACAAACTGTCGGGTGCAACGGAGAAATCAGTGACCCGCACCGTGTCGTATGAGAGGCGCCAGAACGCGGTATCGAAGCTTTGCCAGGGCGTATTAAAAGGCAAGCGGACCGGCCGGAAGGGATTGACCGGCACGGCTTTGGTTTGTCTGGTCACCGGCGGAGGCGCGGGCTGATTGGGCTTGGGCGCGCGATTGGCCGGCGCCGCTGCATCGCCCCATGCTACCCGGTGATTTTTCAAAAAATCTTCTCTCGACAGGCTTTTGACCTGCACCGTATCCTTGCCGACGATCAGGCGCCAGCTGCCCCCGGCCTCCGGGCGGTCGTACCACACCGTGAGGGAGTCGCCGATACGTTCGATCTGCAAACGTACGCCGGCTGTATCCGGGGCGATATCCGGCAGGCTGTCGAGCGGCGCCGCAAATCCGAGTTTGACCCGTCCGTAGCGGCTGGCGTCGCGCTGGGCAAGCCGCTGGCGCGGCGTTTCTTTGGAAATTTTCAGGGTTAAAAATTGCCGGGTGGAATCATTCAGCGCAATCAGGGTATCCGGGAAGCCGATGCGTTCGCTGAGCGGATTCCACTTCAGTTTGGCATTATCGACCGCTTCAACGGCTACGCAGCGGAAGGTGCCGGATTTGACATTCTGAATGGTAAACTGCCCCGATTTGTCGGTATAGGCAAAATAATAAGGCAATTCTTTTTGAATAGCGCTGTCGGCGAGGTTTTCGTACAGCATCACCGCCACGTTTTCGATCAGGTCGCCGGTGTAGGCGTCGCTGACGCGGCCCGAGAGTGTCAGGCTGTCGATATGGTCGCCGGTTGCAAACACAAACCGTAGGTCTTTGGCGGGGTTGCTTTCGTGCAAATCCTGCACGGCCGTACCGAAATTGATGGTGTAAGTCGTATTGGGGCGCAGCACTTCGTCCTTGTCCAGTTTGACCGTCACGCTGCGGCCTTTGAGGCTGATGTCGGGGCGTTTTTGCAAGGGCGGCGATACGATCACCTGATTGGCCGCATCTTTGAGTACGACCCATTCATCGAAAGTCAGGTCGATGCGGCGGGGGTTGAAGCGGGTCGACAGGTTGCGGGTGCTGCGCAGGGTATCAACCCTTGGCGGCTGGCTGTCTTTGGGGCCGCCTTCGGGCGCCACCGGCCGGGCGCAGGCAAACAGTACAGCGGCAAGGCCGATAAAGAGGATAAAACGAGTATTCATGCGTCGGAGAGGGGGCAAAGGTAGGGCGGAAACGACAAAACGCGGCGGATATCCGGAGGGCTGCCTTCGGGTTCAATCGATTCGGTAGCGCCGGATAAACTCCCGATACCGCTCGTCGCGGTTCAGCACCTCTTCATTGCCCAGCACGATCAGCCGCTGCCGGGCGCGGGTGAGGGCGACGTTAAGTTTCCGGTCGACGCCCTCGCCGGACAGGCTCACCAACGCCGACAACTGTGCAGGCGAATTGGCGCAACAGGAAATCAGGATAATGTCGCGCGCACCGCCCTGATAACGCTCCACGGTATCGACCGTCACGCTGTCGGGGTCGATACCGGCCGCGGCCAGGCTTTCGCGAATCTGGGCGATCTGGGCGCGCCAGGGCGTAATGATGCCCAAGCTTTTGTCGGGGCGCCAGGTACGGCCTTCGCGATCGTATTCCTGTTGAAAAAAAGTAGTCAGTTTTGCGAT
>JADZFP010000104.1 GCA_020849825.1 Saprospiraceae bacterium | reverse complement strand
CCCAACTGGCGATTTTTCCGCAACTGGAATGGGCGATCGCAACCCTCGACCGCCTGGCCAAAAAGATGCGCAAGGAACGCGAAAAGAACGGCGCGATCGGTTTTGAGAGCGAGGAAATCCGTTTCCGCCTGGGCCCCGACGGAACGCCCCTCGAAGCCTACGTCAAAGAACGCAAAGACGCGCACCTGCTGATCGAGGATTTTATGCTGCTGGCCAACAAGGAAGTCGCCTGGTTTATCGATCAAAAAGGCGCGGCCCAGCAGGAGGTGCCTTTCGTGTACCGCATCCACGACCTGCCTGACATGGAAAAAGTGGCCGAATTCGCGCGTTTTGCCGCCGAACTGGGCTACCCCCTCAAAGTGGACACGCCCAGGCAGATCGCCCAGGCGTACAACGGCCTCATGGTTGCCTCCCGCAAAAACGAACGCCTCAAATTGCTCGAACCGCTGGCCATCCGCACCATGGCAAAAGCCGTGTATTCACCCGACAACATCGGGCACTACGGACTGGGTTTTACCCACTACGCGCACTTCACCTCGCCCATCCGCCGTTACGCCGACGTGCTGGCCCACCGCATCCTCGAACGCAACCTCGACGGCCGCAACTGGCGCGTCGACAAGACCAAACTCGCGGAACAGTGCAAACACATCAGCAATCAGGAGAAAAAAGCCGCCGACGCCGAACGTGAAAGCGTCAAATACAAACAAGCCGAACTGGTGCGCCGCCATATCGGCGAGGAATTCGAGGGTGTCGTCAGCGGATTTCTCGACCGGGGCTTTTTTGTAACCCTGCCCGATTCGCACGCCGAAGGCCTCGTGGAATTCAAATACCTGGCCGACCAATGGGTGGTCGACGAGGGCAACCTGCGCGCCCGCACCCGCCGCGGCCGGCAGATCAAAATGGGTGACCGCGTCCGCGTCCGGATCGTGGCGGTCGACCTGACCAAGCGGCAGATCGAAATGGAATGGGCAGAATGAGAGATTGGTGAGGTGGTGAAAAACGGGTGAATTGGTGAGGTGGTGAGGTGGTTATGAAAAGGGTTGTTGCTGCGCCCGGATTTTGTCATTTATGGGATTTTAGCCGTGGCTGGCTGTTGCTGAATCGTTATACCTCGCTTGTTGGGGTATAACGATTTTTGTTTTGGGGGTGATTGTTAAGTATATGAATTACAAATACTTATGCTTGCTTCTGCCTGACAAAAATTGAAATGAATTTTACTCGCCCTCCGAATCCTCCCCCCTCTTCCGACCTTAAATTTGTCGTATTGCCGCTGGCCAAAGAATTGTGAAAAAATACGCCTGTCGGGCGGCTTTTCCTAACATGCAATAAAATTAAATATTAGTTGTAGTACAAATCAGTACAAACCAGCCTTTCGCCGCCTGCAACTTTATGGATAGAAACTTCAATGCCTGAAAACCATAAAAAATACCCCAAGCCGCATTTATTCTTCTATTTTTTCACACCAAACACGATTCATCATGAAAAAAATCTTGCCTTTACCGCCTTTGCTGCTGCTATTTGCCGCGGCTACCCTGGTACATCTTTCCTGTGCCAAGGAACCCGCCAAAACCACCCTGAGTGGCCGGGTGATCGAATACGGCACTGCCGAGCCGGTACCCGATGCCCAGGTATTTGTCATATCACAAGAAGGCGACCCTTTTGGCCCCTCGGTATCGGTCATCGCCGATTCTTTTCGCACCGCTGCCGACGGCACTTTTCACCGCGAATACCTCAACGACGACCTGTCGGGCGGTGAATATGTTTCTGTGTACAAGCCGGGTTTTCGATATGAAAAAGACCTTCCTTTCCACAATGGCGAAAATAATCTGGAAGTCGTGCTACAACCCTATGCTTGGTTTAAATTAAAGACGGTTCAGGACCAAGGCGAGCCACTTATTACTGTTTATATAGAAGGTATAGGCCACACTCTAACTTTTGGTACTGTAACTGGGGACACTACTACCATTTATGAAATACTCGGAAATCGGAATATAAAATTTAGATGGGGTCCATGGGGAAGCACGGATAAAATAGAAGAGTTTATTTACTGCCCCGGCGGCGACACCACCTTTTACGAACTGCATTTCTAACCGTTTTCAGTTAATCTGTAAAATTTCCTTTCGCGAACAACTCTTTGCCGCCGCCCGAAAGACGCGGGGATGTTTCGCCCAAACCCCAGCATTAACAGCTATCAATCAATAACAAATGCGGCGTTTTCAAATCCGGAACCGCCCCAGGCCAGAACACGGTACACCCCCGCGGGCAGATCGTTTATTTGGATAAAACCCGCCCCCCGGCTGCGCTTTACAATACGCCCTTGCATATCAACTATCGCGATGTGCGCTATGTCAAAGCCGGCTTCTATCCGGATGACATCGGAAGCGGGGTTGGGCCATACGCAAAGCCGACCGGAACGCCCGGGCTGTTCGGCCGTAGCCGATGACGCCTGCAATGCCAGATTTTTGACATTGGTCAGTACAGGCTCGTTGTAGTCGAAATAGATCGCTGCCTGATTGGACAATACCGTGCCAACCGGCCAATCCGCCTTCCTGCGTACGCCAAACTGGACAAACCCCTGAGAACCACCTGGGTTGGCACTGCTGTCGGGCAAAGCAATAGGGTAAAAATTAAATGACAAGACGTGTTTCCCGTTTAAGGGATTGGTTTGAAGGCTCAAATCGTACGGATGGCTCGAGGCGCCTGCACGTATACTGCCCGGATCGAGCAATGCTGACAACGTATCTCTTATCACTACCCTGAAAGCCGTATCTGTTCCGGTGTTCTGGAAGTTGATCTGATCAAGCACGTCGAACTCGTTGACATCCAGCGAATCGGCTTCCCGCAAGTGGCCATTGACAAAAGCAATTTTGTTGTTCGGATCGTATGACCCGCGGTTGGGTTGACAATCAGTTGCCACAAATACAGAGTCGAGTCCGGGCCAGCATAATTCTGCCGGGGTTGCCCGCGCTTCCAGGCAATGAGCTTGCCCCAATGCCGCATCACAACTCAGCAAAACAGTTAACTGCATCATACCGCATACGCCGCGCGGCAAGGAGCCCAGCTCGAAATGCAGCGTTTGCCCGGATTGTTCTGCTACCGGAACAGAAGCGGACACAAACTGAAAATAGGGATCAAGCAACACGGAAATCCGTACAGAATCCGCGTCGGCTGTGCCTTCATTGCAATAACGAAGGGTGTAGGTATTGTCAAAACAGCGGCGCAAAAACGGCGTGCCCGCCGAAACCCGCAGGTAGGGACAGGCGGCATTGGCGGTGGCGGAAAAATCCAGGGTATCGCGGTCGGAAGTATTCAAAAACGAAAGTGGCTGTTCGTCGGGACACACTGCCCAGAGCGCGTTGGGCGGCAATGCCGATATCTGGTAATCGCCGGCCGAAGGGAGTTCCATCCGATACTGCTTGTTCGGCAACAACAGACAGTAAAAAACGCTGTCGTTGGTTTGCGCCCGCACTTTCCAGCCGGCCAGCGGTGTTTCATCCGGGTCGGCAACGCAATCCAGGTCGGCATCCAGTCGCACCGCGCCGCCGAGGTTGCCAAAGTTGCTCACCGGTTGCAGGGAGCGAAATACGGGCAGGGTTTGTTCAGGACTCAAATAAAGGTACTGGTCGTCGCTGAGCATCAGGGAGGAAGCGCCATAGGAGCCCAGTGCGCCATTGAGTCCCGAAATGAACGTATTCCAGCCGGCGCCTTCGTCCGTACTGCGCAGCAATAGTCCCTGGGCGTTGAAGCGATACATCACGTGCTGGTTGTCGATCAGCATCCCCTGATAATTCTCTTCTACCGAACCGGCCACTTGTATCCAGTCAGAAAACCCGGTGTCGGTACGGTACAGGTTAAAAGGCTGGCCCTGTTGGGGGCGGGCCGTAAAATAAATGCTGCCATCGGGCAGGATCTGTACAATTTGCGGACTCCATAGCGGCAACTGTGGCGACAGGGGCGTCCAGTTCAGGCCGTCCTGGGCGCTTCGGATATGCACATCTCCCGAAACAAAATCATAATAATTGAGGTAAAAAGTGCCGTCTGGATGCTGGTGCATCCAATTGTAGTAAAAACATTGCCCATTGGTAAGTTGCCAACTGGCCCCGTGATCGGTCGATAGATACACAGCATAACCTTCATCTTCGTCAAAACAAAACAACTCGCCCTGGCTACCGCAACGCAGCAGGAATTTGGGCGGGTCATCGGGCTGCTGATTGACCGGGCTGAGAAACGACGTCCAGGTATCGCCTCCGTCGGCCGATCGATAGAGCATGCTGTCATTCAGCGCAAACAGGTAACCCGCCGGCGATACGAGCATATCTTCAAAATCTGAAAAAACAGGCAGCACATCGAGCGTTTCCCAGCTCAAACCGTCGTCGTACGAACGGTGAATTTTGCCTTCACAACCCAGTGCGAACAGCCGGCCGGATTCGTCTTTCTGCAATTTTGTACTTCGGCCGGCGACAAATTGTTCTGACAGCGAAGTCCAGGTTTGGCCATTGTCGGTGCTGCGCACCAGAAATTGAAGGGCGCAGTCGGAAGAACAGAGGAAAATGGCGCCATTGGGTGCAATCGCCGCGTCGGCCAGGTTATATTCCCACTGCGTATACGGAGAAACCTGCAGGGCGATCTGTTGCTCCCAGGTATTGCCTTCGTTTACGGAGCGCCACCAGCCATTGGTGGTCATGGCATACAAGGTATCGCCGGCGGTATTGGCGTACAAGGCTCTGACCGAAAGCCCCTGCCAGGCAGGATAGGTATAAATACTCCAGTTTTGGCCGCCATTCGTCGAGGTACGCAGGCCGCCGGTGCAAAGCCAGAGTTTGCCGGAGGCGCTTTGTACCATAGTCGGGTTTTCGTTAAAACCACTGGCCGACAACACCAGCGCATGGCTGCCGTCGTCGGCGAAGCGTGTGAGGCCGAGGTCGTCGGTCCAGCAAAAATTCCGGTCGCCGCCGAAGCAGGCGATGCCGCGCGGGTCGTCGGCATTGGTAAAAAGAAAGGTTTGGGCGCCCGTACTCGGGTCGATTCGCCACAATTGGTTGTTGCCCCGGTAAACGTACACCGTCCCGTTGGGCGCCAGGTCGAAGTAGAAAACATTGGCGGCGAGGGTAATCAGGTTTCCATTGGCCGATAAACGGTGCAATTCGGTGCCGATGAGGAAATACAGGAAACCGTCGGAGTCAATCTCCAGATTTGCCAAACCGCCGTAGAGCGTATGCGCCAGCGACCAGCTGTTTCCGTTGTCGGCAGAGCGGTAAATCAGATTGCCGCTGGACAGGTACACATCGCCGCCGGGGTGTACGACGACCTGATGAGCCCGCAGGCCGTTGATCTGGCCCCTCGGGTGCCAGAAATCCTGGGCAGACAAGGTACCCAGGGACAAAATGACAGCAAAAAACCCTGAAAACCAAGGTTTTATATTCTGAATCTGTTTCATCAGGTGAAAAATTACAGTGTTGACGAATGGCGAAGAACGCTTCTGTACGGAGTAAAATTAAGGCTGTTGGTATACCCGGTTTGTTACTTAACACATGCATGCTGTGAATTTATCCGCATCAAAAACCTTCATTTTGCCATTCAGACAGGCTGCGCCAGGTTTTTTTTCTACTTTTGCCGCCGTTTTTGACAGCCCGACCTGCAGAGGCGGGCTATTTACTACACCGTTTTCACATCAACTTTTTGGTCAAAACAAAATGGATTCACTGGTTTACCTCCTTCCCTTGTTCGGCGTGCTCGGCCTGATCTACATGGTCGTGCTGCAAGGCTGGGTGACGAAACAAGACGCCGGCGACGAAAAAATGCGCAGCATCGCCGATCACATTGCCGAAGGCGCCATGGCTTTCCTGAAAGCTGAATATCGCGTACTGGCGATCTATGTTGTGGTTGCCGGCGCGCTGCTGGGCTGGCTCAGCACACAGGTGACGACCAGTCACCCCTTGATCGTTGCCGCTTTTGTTATAGGCGCACTTTTTTCAGTACTGGCTGGTTTTTTCGGTATGCGTATTGCCACCAAGGCCAACGTACGCACTACCCAGGCCGCCCGCACCAGCCTGGCCCGCGCCTTGCAGGTGTCGTTCAAAGGCGGCTCGGTGATGGGCCTCGGCGTGGCCGGTCTGGCCGTGTTGGGTCTTAGCCTGTTGTTCTCCGTCTTTTACAACTTCTTCATGGGCGGCGCTTATGGCGCCGACGGCTACACGGCCATGTCGCGGGTACTCGAAGTGCTCGCAGGCTTCTCGCTGGGCGCCGAATCGATCGCTTTGTTTGCCCGTGTGGGCGGCGGTATCTACACCAAAGCCGCCGACGTGGGCGCCGACCTCGTGGGTAAAGTAGAGGCCGGTATCCCCGAAGACGATCCGCGCAACCCCGCCACCATCGCCGACAACGTGGGCGACAACGTGGGCGACGTGGCCGGTATGGGCGCCGACCTGTTCGGCTCTTACGTGGCCACCATGCTCGCCGCCATGGTGCTCGGCAACTCGGTGATCCGCGATTCCGGCGGCATCAACGACGCTTTCGGCGGTATCGGACCGATCCTCCTGCCTATTCTGATCGCCGGCATTGGCATCGTGTTCTCCATCATCGGTATGCAACTCGTGCGCGTAGCCGACAACGCCGCCGCTTCTGCCGACACGGTACAGGGCGCGCTCAACCGCGGCAACTGGGTAAGCATCATTCTTACGGGTATCGCCTGCTACCCGATCATCACCTGGATGCTGCCCGAAACCATGAAAATGAAATTCTTCGGACGCACTCCGGAACTCGTCGACATAACGAACATGCGCGTATTCTATGCCGTGGTATTGGGCCTCATCGTGGGCGCCCTGATCTCGATGATCACGGAATACTACACCGGCCTGGGTAAAAAACCCGTGCTCAGCATCGTACGCCAGTCGGCCACCGGTCACGCCACCAACGTGATCGCCGGCCTCGCCACGGGCATGATGAGCACCTGGATGCCGATCGTGCTGTTTGCCGGCGCCATCTGGGGCGCTTATTCGCTGGCCGGTTTCTACGGCGTCGCCATTGCCGCCTCCGCCATGATGGCCACCACGGCCATGCAGCTGGCGATCGACGCCTTCGGCCCCATCGCCGACAACGCCGGCGGTATCGCCGAGATGAGCGAACTGCCCAAAGAAGTGCGTGAAAAAACCGACGTTCTCGACTCCGTGGGCAACACCACGGCCGCTATTGGCAAAGGTTTCGCCATCGCCTCGGCGGCCCTGACGGCCCTGGGCCTGTTTGCCGCCTACGTCGACTTCACCCACATCGAAGGCATCAATATTTTTAAAGCCGACGTACTGGCTGCTCTTTTCCTGGGCGGTATGATCCCGGTCGTGTTCTCCGCTTTTGCCATGCAAAGCGTGGGCAAAGCCGCTATGGATATGGTGAATGAGGTGCGCCGCCAGTTCCGCGAAATCCCGGGCCTGCTCGAAGGCACCGGCAAAGCCGACTACCAGCGCTGCGTCGACATCTCCACCCGCGCCGCTATCCGCGAAATGATGACGCCGGGCCTGATCACCATCATCACCCCTATTGCCGTAGGCTTTATCATGGGCGCCGAAGCCCTGGGTGGCTACATGGCTGGCGTGACCGTCAGCGGTGTGCTCTGGGCCATCTTCCAGTCCAACGCCGGCGGCGCCTGGGACAACGCGAAGAAATCGTTTGAAAAAGGCGTCGACATCAACGGCCAGACCTACTACAAGGGCTCCGATCCGCACAAGGCCGCCGTTACGGGCGACACCGTGGGCGACCCCTTCAAAGACACTTCGGGTCCGTCGATGAACATCCTCATCAAACTCAGCTGCCTCGTCGGCCTGGCCATCGCGCCGATCCTCGGCGAACGCGCCGCCGAAGCCGGCCATACCGGCATGCAGCAACCGCAACAACAGGAAATCCGCCTGACCGAAACGCCTGCCCAACCGGCTGCCGCTCCGATCGGGAAATAAGACCTTCTGAAGGTAATTCATAAAAGAGCCGCCCCGGGAGCAACTGCTTCCGGGGCGGCTTCTTTTTTATTCACTTAAAAGATCCTGCCGGTGGATTAATAGCGATAGTCAATTACCCTCCCGTCGGCGGTCAGTCGGCCGCCATTGGCGGAATAACGCGCCCCCGATGGAATCAGCACCAGCACCCGGGCCGCGTCGGCCGGAAGTTCGACTCGGACGCTCCCGCGAACGCCGCGCGCCAGAAAACGACGGCTGACCGTGTCGTACACGTCTACTTTCCGGTTGCCCGTCGCAAGACTGACGGTTTTTGTCTCCGCATAGGGGTTGTAGTACAGATAGGTTGGATACGCCTTGCCTTTTTTGAAAAAATCGGTAGCCAGGCAATCGATTTGCAGAATACGATCCACTTCCGTCGGGCGAATTACTGCACCGAACAGGCCCACGTAACCGCTGCCGTACACGGAAAACATCGTCTCCGGAGGCATTCCCGGGGCCCAAAGCGGCCCGTCGCCCTGGGCAAACGGCGTGATGCCCTTGAACTCGGGATAAATCGACTCTTTGATCAGTCCTTCGTACGCAACTACGCCGCGCCCGACGTATTTGCGCGCCGGCAAGGCCTGTAGCGAATCCGGCATTTCGTCGGGATAAAAGAAACGAGCGGTATTGGCCGCATTGAGCGTCCAGCGGCCCACGGCCCGTGCATAACGCTGATCGTAACGCACCATTGCGCTCATGGGCCACGCCAACTGGAACGTATTCATCAGAAAGCCGTACCCGCCGTTGTGCACCGTGCTGCCCATCATCCCGCTGACGTCGTACCCGCCCCAGTTGCCGGTAATCACGCCCCAGCCTTCGCGCCCGACTGCGTCGCCATCGAACGACCAGTGCATGAATTTCTGCACGTCGTAGTCCGTGCCGGTTTCGGCATTCATGCGCGCAGCCATATACGGCGCAAACGACATCAGGATTTCATACGAACGGTTTTCTTTCTGGTTTTCAAGCACCTGCAAGGCATGCCGGGCCGCCCTGAGGTATTTTTCATCGCCGAATTTTACCCAGGCGGCATACAGAATAAAAGCATAACCGGCCGCTACGTCTTCCTGGGCCGGAATATGGTTTTTGTGCGCTTGCATGGCGCCAAAATCGAAATACGACCAGCTGTAATTATCCCCCATGACCGAATCGGAGCGGTAAAACTGATCGGCGATCAGGCGCAGCGATTCGTCATAGCCCGGCTCGCCGGGGTACTGGTCTGCCACGGCAAAAAACAGCACGTTGTTCAGCACGTCGTACCACCAGTCGTTGCCGTAGCCGCCGCCGATATGCGCCCCTTTGTTGGTGAAATTCATGACGATATTCCAGCCGTTGTCGCGATTGAGGTAGTTTTTCGACATGCCGACGAAGTTTCGGCCTTCCTGCCGGCGCTTGTCGACGCCCACGAGCGAGCCGCCGAGCACAGCGCCGAGCGCCCCGAGCGCTTCGTGGTTTTCGCCGTTGTTGACGCCGGGGCCTTCCCGCACGTCGCCCAGCGCGGTGTACAGCCCGAAGGTGCCCTGGCCAAAGCCGTTGCGCTGCGCCGGGTCGTCCCAGATCAGCGGGAAAAAATCGCCTTTCGCCTCGTAATCGAAGGCCAGCCGGTCAAAATCAAGGGCCGCCTGACGCCAGTCTTTCCAGCGCCAGGGGCTTGGCATGCGCGGCATGGATTCGATTCGCGGTATGCTCAGCTGCGCAACCGGCGCTGCCGCGGGCTGAAACGCGGATGTCGTTTTACAAGCCGGCATCGCCGACAGGACAATGATGAACAGCAGGAACGGTATAGGTAGTCGTCTCATGTCGAAGATGCAATGGTTCAGGCCATTTCCTTTTCTTTCAAAATATTGCGCATCATAAACCAGCCCAGAAAATGCACGGCTGCAATCACCAGCAGGGCATAGCGCAGGGCCACGTAGTCGCTGACGTACCGCGCCAGCAGGATGAACAAACCGCAACCGAACAAGCGGCCGGCATACAGCCCGAACTCATGGTTGAAAATGTAGGCGAATTCGTTGCGTTGCTCTTTTGCCGATACCACGTCGATCACTTTCAACTGTACGGGGAAATACGCAATGTCGAGCAAGGGGCGCGCAAACAACAGGCAAATCATAAAGATCAAAACCCCGGCCGCGGAGTAAAGCCCCGCATTGGCCAGCGCCCCCAGTACGAACAGGGAGCAGGCGATCAGGTAAATGCGCAGGCGGTGCCCCGGCAAGGTCACACGGCCCAGTATGTACAGCAGGACGGCCGACAACGCCGCCGCAATGCCCTGAATCAAACCCAGCGAACCCTCCTTGCCTACAAGGGTCAAAATGAGCATGGTCGGCGCCGTCACGATATAGCCTTGCGCAACGCCTTTCAGCGCCGCCAGCCGCAGCATCTTGTTCCAGAGCTGATCAAATTTGAAAAATACGAAAGGCGCCCGTTTGGGGTTTTGAAACTGCCCGCGATGCACCAGCAGGGAAGCCAGGGCAGCGAGGGCAAACACGATGGCCGTCAGGATATAATAGGCGACATTGACCTTGCCGCCAAACCAGCCGCTTTTTTCCGTCGCCGCGATGAATGCCCCGGCCAGCATGGGCACTACGATCCCCGTAGTGGTGTAAAAAAAAGTTTCGATGCCGTAGTAATAGTTCCGGTTGCCGTCGCGCGTGGTATTCAACGCCAGGAAATCGCGGTTGGCCCAGAAAAAACCGTACGACAAACCCATAATCAGGCCGGCCCAAAAGACGCCGGCGGTGTTCAGTTCGGGCAACATCATCATGGCCGTCATGGAAATACCGCTCAGCAGCATGCCAAACGAATACAAACGGGCGATGGGCTGGTGATTGAGCAGCCAGCCGTTGATGCCGAAAGTAAGCGGAATACCGGTGTAAACAGCCAGTTGAAAAATCACCACCAGCGACAGGTCGTCGGAATTGCGCATGATGTAAGCGCCGACAAACAATTCGATGATCGGACCGACCAGACCGTAGATCAGGTTGGTCAGCAATAACATGCGCATGCCGAGCGGGTGCGACTGAAAAAAATGCAGCTCCCGGGTCAATTTGTTGAACATAGTTTCCCGTTTTGTATCCTTTTGTCGGAGGGGTGAAAGATGGTCAATCTGCAAGGACTTTTTCCCTTGCCGTTTTCAAACCGGAGAGGATTTCGCTGATCGACATTTGAGCGCCGCAAATTACCTCATCGGATGCGCCGTAGTAGAGCGTGATCGTATCGCCGTCGACGAGGTGGCCGTTGGTGAACACCACATTGCCGAAAAAACCGGTTTTTTCATACGGCGCTACCGGCTCCAGCAGCGGCTCTACGGAACGGGCCAACACTTTGGACGGATCGTCGAGATCGAGCAACAGGGCGCCGAGGCACTACCGGTTGGTGTAGTCGGCGCCGTGGTAAATCTCCAGCCAT
>JADZFP010000103.1 GCA_020849825.1 Saprospiraceae bacterium | reverse complement strand
CTTACCCTTACCTGTCTGGTTTCGATGATTTATGCCACCCTCAGCACCCGCCCCAAGTTCACTTAGGGGAAGGTCGACCGGGAGGCCATCCGCCAACTCAAGGCCAACTTGCTGTTTATTGGCAATTTTTACAATATGAAACTGGAGGAGTTTCAATGGGGCGTCAATGAAATGTTGAAAGACCCCGAGTTTCTGTACAGTTCCATGAGCCGCGACCTTTATTTTTTGGGCATCGTATTGGCCAAAAAGTACCGGTATCTCAGCCTCTGTTACAATATTTTCATGTACGGCCTGATCAGCTCCGTTTTAGCGTTCGCCATTGCTTTCGCCCTGTAGTTTGATTCTTAACCTGAAACGCCCCCTCCCGCATGCCCGCTCTTGTTATCATTCCGACCTACAACGAACGCGAAAACATCGAAGCGATCGTCTCCGCGGTTTTTGCCAAGTCGGAACCCTTTCATGTCCTGATCGTGGATGACGGCTCGCCCGACGGTACGGCCGACATCGTCAGGGGGCTCCAGCAACAGTGGCCTGAAACCCTGCACCTGCTCGAACGCAAGGGGAAACTCGGGCTGGGCACCGCATACATAGCCGGTTTCCGATGGGGACTGGAGCGTTCCTATCAGTATTTTTTCGAGATGGACGCCGACTTCTCGCACAACCCCGACGATTTGCTGCGTTTGCTGGCGGCCTGTCGCGAAAAAGGCGCCGACGTGGCTATCGGCTCGCGTTATTGCCCCGGCGGCGACGTCAAAAACTGGTCGACCGACCGCATCGTACTCTCCCGGGGCGCTTCGCTCTATGCATCGCTCATTTTGTGGATGCGCGTCAGCGATCCCACCGCCGGCTTTATCTGCTACCGGCGTAAAGTGCTGGAAACCATGGACCTGGATAAAATCCGGTTTATCGGCTATGCCTTCCAGATCGAGATGAAATACGCAGCCTACTCCCTGGGGTTCAAACTTCAGGAAGTCCCGATCACCTTCAAAGACCGCGAAAAGGGCGTGTCCAAAATGTCGCTTAAAATCATCCGCGAAGCCATGCTGGGCGTGCTTCAAATGCGGGGTCGGCGTTACGGGAAAAACTAATGACGCTTTTTTCGAGCCCGCAGAAGTAACCCACGATCCAGGTCTGTCTGCATCTGCCCCCTTTTTTCCGCTTCGGCGTAGTCTGCCCTGGCTTTTTTGATTTTGCCTTTCTGGGCATAGGCACGTCCGCGTTCAAGGTAATAAAAGCCTTTTTCAGGGTTGAGCGCAATTGCCCGGTCAAGATCGCTGATTGCTTCGTCGTTTCGGCCCAATGACCGGTTAAGCATACCCCGCTCGTATAATATGCGATCATCTTTGGGCCGGAGCAGCAAATATTGATCGTAATCGGCTATTGCACTGTCGTATTGTTGCCGGTTCATATACACTATCGAGCGGTTGAAATACCCATTGGGGTTCGACGGGTCAAGCCGTATCCCTTCGTTTAAATCTGCCAGGGCGTTATCCAATGCCGCTCTTACTCCCCAAACGGCGCCCCGGTTGATCAGCGCTTCGGCGATCAGGGTATCTGCCGGGTGCAGGTCAATTGTCCGGCAGTAGTCCTGAAATGCATACTCCAGAAGCGTATCTGCATCGCTTTGATAGCGCCCGGAGAGGGCCATGTCGAAATATGTTTTACCCCGGCTGTTGTACAGCGGCGCATCGTCGTCGGCCAGTTGGAGCGCCTGGTTGAGCAAGGAGAGCGCGCTGACATAGTTGCCCGCATCGCGCGCATCGGCAGCGCTGGCCCACAAACTGTCTGGGTCGGTTATTTGCGCGCTCAGAGCGATTGAGCTGGCCATCAACACGATTGGAAGGAGGATTTTTATCATTGGATACAGATTTATTTTTGATTAAATCATCTGCCTGGCTGAATTGTAACCCACCTGCTGCAAAAAAAAGCGGAGGCGCAGCCTCTGCCACGCCTCCGCCCGTTTTTCAAGGAGAAAATATCAAACTGACCCGCGCTTAGGCCCGGTTGGAAACCTTGAGATAATTTTCAAGCGCCACGGCGATAGAGGGCGCCTCGGGTGTGCCGGCCTGGATATTGACGGTCATGCCGCGATCCGTAACCGCTTTGTACGCGGCGGTACCGAACACGCAAATCCGGCGGTCTTCCTGGCGAAATTCGGGAAATTGCTCGAACATCGACTTGATCTCCAGTGCGGAGAAGAAAGCGATGATGTCGTACTTGATGTCTTTCAAATCGCTCAGGTCCGTATTGGCGGTACGGTACATGATGGCTTCCTGGATCGGCACTTTGAGGTCGGCAAAAAACTTGGTCACCTCGGGGTTGCCCTGATCGCTGCACGGGAGGAAGAATTTTTCCTCTTTGTGACGCAGCACGTAGGATTTGAGTTCGAGAATACTTTTGGTTCCGTTAAACACCTTTCGTTTGCGGAACATGATAAACTTTTGGAGGTAGTTGGCAATCGTCTCAGTTGCGCAGAAGTACTTTGTTTCTTCCGACATTTTGATACGCAACTCGCCGCAAAGGCGGAAGAAATGATCTACCGCGTTTTTGCTGGTAAAAACCATTGCCGTGTAATCGTTCGGATAGACCCTGTTTTTACGGTATTCCTTTTCTGTCAGGCCCTCTACGGTGACGAACGGCACAAAATCAATGCGAACGTTGTACTTCTTCTGAAGTTCTTCGTAAGCGGTGAATTGGGCCGGTTTGGGCTGAGAAATCAGAATGTTTTGGACACGTTTGTAGGTGGCTTCCTGAACAGGTGCAGCACTTGCAGACATCCGGGCGTTGTGTTTATGTGAAATGGTGGTGAGGATTGCTTCTTAGTTGATCTGTCGTAAGGCCACTTTGACCAATACGAGGACCGGCGCGATTTCGACGGTGCAAAGGTACAACAAAAAGTGGAATTGGTCAGCGGCCAAAAATTTCCGGGCAATGCTTCCGGAACGCCAGGCCCGGTAGGCATAAAAAACTGCCACCAACCCGAGCATCCAAAATGCAATAAACTGCTTAACCAATTCATCTTCCCCGGCAAAGGCGACCAGGGTATTGAAGGGGAGCAGAAAAAGTCCCAGAACACAGTTGAACAACATGATCAGAAAACTGTACCGCCTGACTTCGTGGGCAACCGGAAACAACCCGCCGAGCAAGGCGACAAACAGGTGTTTGGCCAGGAACAGCATGACCGCCAGCCCGACGCAGAGCCACAGGAATCCCATGTTGTTGTAATCATCGCCGCCAAAAACGCGGGTCAGCAGAAATATAAAAACAGCG
>JADZFP010000102.1 GCA_020849825.1 Saprospiraceae bacterium | reverse complement strand
TGAGTGTCTCGATGCTCATAAGGTAAAAGTTGGTTTGGATTCGCAACACAAACTTAAACTTTTACCTTTTTCTTTATGTATACCTCGCCTGACCGCTTACTATTTCAAATCGATACGAACCATTGATAAAGGTATACCCCAAAAAAATATCTTGTATTATTTCTATAGTTGCGTTTCTGTAACGACAAGGTTTCCATTCCCATCATATTTATATGTATATTTTGTTAACTTGGGAGCCGGCATCCCAATTTTCTTAGTCACTTCGAATGTTAATATATCTGTCTGATTAAATTGATATGAAATTTGTCGAAAACCAGCAGGCGATTCATCAAAGCAGACAAAATCAAGAAAACGCCAGTAGCCATTAGTTTTTTTATATAAATAAAAATCTGTACTATTAAAAGGTTCCAAATAACTATAACTAATGAAAGTGCATAAAGTATCATTTTTAAATAGGGTTTTTATTATCCATTTTTCATCTTTCCTTCTACATATTGGGTCGTTTTCATTATTATCGATTACAAATAGAACAGGGCTCATACCTTGTGAATCTTGTATAACTGATACATTCTGCCCATCGCCAACATAGGTATATATTTCTACTTGTCCGATTGAGTATGAATACTTTATTAAAAACAAAAAAAGAAATAAATTTCTCATATTTTGAATATCAATTTTATCAGCGAATTTTACAACTGCATGGTTGTCAGAATAAGCACGCGGATTAGGATTGGGGTAAAGTCATGTCTCACTTTTTCCCAGAAGGCTTTTCTGGTTTGGAAAATAGCTTGCGCAAAATCCCTGGTGTAAGGTGATTTATCTGCCGCCTTACGAGAATCGATTTCAAATCGACTACTTCCAAAAAAAATCTATAAAAAACTGATTTTCAATAAATTAACTTAAAATAAAAATTCCGTAACCGGATACTAACGGGTTTAAAGTACAACCAAAGTTCTGAAAACCGTATAAGTCAATTTGTGAACCAGATCATTTCCTACGTGAGTGCGCTCGAATAATGATTAAAACGGCCACGGAAGAAACCCAAGGCCCGCCTGTCGCAAGCCCGAAAACAGTCAAACCGCCGGGTGGAAATCAGGGTGCTGGAAAAATAGCCGGGCCGCTCAAAAAAGATAATTCACCGTCAAATTGAAGCGGTACGCCGGCAAAGGCAGACCGGGCGTGCGTACCCTGACCTTGTCGCCGTCGATGTCGGCAGAGAGTTTGGGACCAATGAGCGGGATGTGTTCGACGGCTTCCTGCACCTTGTCGCGAAACGCGACGACATCGTTGTTCGGATCGGTGCTGGAATAGGTCATCGAGCCACGCATCCACTTCAAATCCACCCCGGCGATCGTGGCGTCGAGACTGATCTGCTTGCCCAGGCGGAACTGCACCCCGGCCGAGGCGCCGAAGCCAAAACCGCCGAACGCGCCGACGACCTTCGTTTCGCCCTGACTTTCAGGGTTTTCAGTCGTGTGGGTAAGCCATACCCGGTTGTAGCGGGCGTAGGGCGCCAGGTAAAAACCCCGGGGCGCTTCGGCGCCGATGTAAAAGCGGTTTTCGACGATCATGCCGAAGGAGCGAAATTCGTTGGTGCGGGTTTTGCCGCTGCCCTCGATCCGGATATCCTCCGACAACCAGCGCGGCGCGGCGGTACGGCGCGGAATTCCCAAAATGACCGATACCGATTTGTCTTCGGCATAGGCCCACTCGCCGTGCAGATTGACCTTGCCGCTGGGCAACATCAGACTGAGCGGGGCCACGCCCACCGAAAAACGCTGTTCCGGCTCCGACGAGCGGCGGCGAAACTGGGCATGACTATCAGGGACAAAAAGTATTTGGCAGAGCAATAAAAGGGTCAGGCTTTGAAAAAAACGGTTCATGGTTGTCTGTATCTATTGTGTTATTCAAACGAAAACGCGCGCCCCGGATTGCCGGAGCGCGCGTTAAGGACAAGTTATTGCCAATGGAAATCCGGGTCAGGACTTCCGCCACTTGATCGAACAACCGATGGCTTTGGTTTCTTTGGTCGCCACTTCTTTGCCCGCCAGCAGGGCATCGACGGCATTTTCCACGTATTTCTCGGTTACGCCCGAGGGGTCTTCCGAATTATCGTCGATCGCGCCGATGTAACGCACGGTACGCGTAGCATCGAGCACGTAGACATGCGGCGTACGGGTAGCGCCGTAGTTTTTGGCGACCTCCTGCGTCTCGTCGTAGAGGTACAGGAAGGGGTACTGTTTGGCTTTTGCGCGATCCTTCATTTTGTCAAAACTGTCGCCCGGCTGCATGTTTTTATCGTTGGGATTGATGGCGACCACGGAAAATCCGAGCGGCGCATATTTTTTGTGCAGGGCGATAATGCGGTCTTCGTAGGCCTGGGCATAAGGGCAGGCATTGCAGGTAAATACGACGATGTAACCCTTGGCGCCCTGAATACCGGCCAGCGAATGTTGGGTACCATCAACGTTGGTCAGTTTGAAATCGGCGGCAGTATCGCCGATCCCGTAGCCGGTTCCGATCAGGGGGCGGAAAGCCGTGAAAACAAGCGCTGTTAGCATAAACAGGCCGAGTGAGAGCAGTTTTTTCATGGAAATTGAATTTTTATAAGTACTTCATTAAATTTATTTCAGCATTTGCCGGCACCGTCAGCCTTATACAAGGTCAAGTAGCCAGGCAGTTAAAATTTAGATCCTCCCCGAAATTAATATGGTGAAGAACAGCACATTACCCCATTTCCACATTAGCACATTAGCACATTAGCACATTCCCACATTAGCACATTAGCACATTCCCACATTAGCACATTCCCACATTAGCACATTAGCACATTCCCACATTAGCACATTCCCACATTAGCACATTAACGAAGCGCAGCCTCCACTTCCTTCCGAAGCGTTTCGAGATCGAGTTGTTGCTCAAAAAAACGCTCCACGCCCTTCGCGGAGCACACGATCAAAGTCGCCGGAATGGCGCCCGACCACTCCGGACTGACGGAATCGATCCATTTGTTCGGGTTGGATTCGTCCATAAAAACGACCCGACTGCGCAGTTTTTTCTTTTTGACAAATGGCCGCACACGTGTATCGACGTCGCGTTTGAAATCGGTGCAAACCAGGATGACCTGTACCGGCCGGCCGGCGTATTCCGCCGTGATTTTTTCAAACGCCGGCAGCTCCGCCACGCAAGGCTGGCACCAGGTTGCCCAGAAATTGATCACCCGCACGGTATCGCCGGCCGGTGCTTTCCAGCGGGCGATCTCGTCCGCTTTGACAAAAACAATATCCTGTGCCGTCGAAGCGAAAGGCGATACAAGCAGCAATAATAGCAGTAGTCGCAACATGACTACCAAGAACGCCCGGATGGCCGGAAGGTTGGGCCAGATTCGACAGAGACCGGATTTTGCAGCGTTTTTGCCCGGTTCAAGCGATTTTTTACACACCATTTTACCATAAAATCTTTCCTGCCTCCCGCTTTTTGACGTATTCCTGACCGCTGATCCGCCCCCCTGCCCTATCCTTGCGGCTCGAAAATAAACTACCGAACCCATGCGTCTTTTTGTTCTTTCCCTGTCGCTGCTCAGCGCCTTTTTTGTACAAGCCCAAACGGAAACCCGACCCGGCCCCGTCGAGTCCAAACACCTCCGCAATATCCGTCAGCTCACCTACGGCGCTGACAATGCCGAAGCCTACTGGAGCCCCGACGGGCGCTGGCTCACCTTCCAAAGCAACAACCCCAAATGGGGCCTCCCCTGCGACCAAATCTACATCATGGACGTCGCCAAAGCCGCCAAAGACGCGACTTACCGCCCCACCAACGTCAGCCAGAACCACGGCCGCACCACCTGCTCCTATTTTATGCCCAACAGCAAAAACGTGCTCTTCGCCAGCACCATGAGCGCCGGCGACACCTGCCCCGCCGTGCCCGACCTGCGCGCCGGCGGCAAATACCTGTGGCCGATCTACAAATCCTACGACATCTATGTGGCCGACCGAAAGGGCCGCATCGTCAAACGCCTCACCAATTCGCCCGGCTACGACGCCGAAGCCGTGCTCAGCCCCAAAGGCGATAAAATCCTCTTCACCAGCGACCGCAGCGGCGACCTCGAACTTTGGACGATGGACCTCAACGGCGGCAACCTCAAACAAGTCACCTTCGACCTGGGCTACGACGGGGGCGCTTTTTTCTCACCCGACGGCTCCAAAATCGTTTTCCGCGCCAGCCGCCCCAAAACGGAAGAAGAAATCAGGGAATACAAAGACCTCCTGAAACAGGGCCTCGTCGCCCCGACCAACATGGAAATTTTCACCTGCAATGTCGACGGCACCAACCTGCACCAGGTGACCCAACTGGGCAAAGCCAACTGGGCGCCCTATTTCCACCCCGCCGGTAAAAAAATCATCTTCTCCAGCAACCACCACTCCAAACGCGGCTACGACTTCCAGCTCTACATGATCAACGAAGACGGTACCGGCCTGGAACAAATCACCACCGAAAGTATCTTTAACTCTTTCCCCATGTTCTCGCCCGACGGCAAACGCATCGCCTTCTGCTCCAACCGCAACAACGGCGGCACCCGCGA